>NZ_JRWK01000004.1 GCF_001729965.1 Methanosphaera sp. WGK6
AATGGTTGTGTTACAAATATTACACTTTTTTATAATTTTTATTAATTTATATTACAGGTAACACAAAAATTTTCTAAATCATGTATAATTAATTTATACGGGATATTGATGGTATTATTATAGTAATATTGGTAACACAACTATATATACTAGTAATTATATAACATAATACATCAATTAGTTTATCAAATTTAAAATATACTTTATGAAGGATGATTACAGTAGTGTAGCATACCATAAAAATTCATTAAAAGTAGTATTATAAAAATTTAGATAATATTAATAGATATTATTAATAAATATATTCTTAAATAATTTTGAGGTATGTTAACATGGCAAGAAAAACTGTAACAATCAGAATAACTGATGTTGATGAATGGGAAAAATTTTTGGATAAATTAGAACAAATTCATAACACTCCCAGAGGTAAAGGACATGTAGGTCCAACCTTAGAAAAATTTGCCTATGATTATGCTAATGATAACATTTCAAATATAACTCAAAAAGAATATGATCAATTAAACAATGATTTCAAAGAACAAGCATCAAAAATAGTGAAACTACAAGAACAACTACAACAAACAACAAACAATGAACATGAAAAAATCATGGAACTTAAAGATAAAATTTCCCAATTAAATAAAAAACTAGTAAACTACGAAAATGTATCAGAGAAATCTGATGAAGATGCTAAACGAATTAACATTCTCGAGAAAGAAAAAAATGAATTTAAACATGATAATGAACTTAAAGATCAAACTATAGAAAAATTATCTCAAGATAATCATGATTTAAAATTAGAAAATAATCAACTATCCAATAAAAACAATGATCTAACAAATGAACTAAATTCAATTACCATGAAATATGATGCAAATGAAGAAATTATAAAAACAAATAAAACAACAATAGCTCAACTAACAGAACAGAATAGTAACTTAACAAAAACAACAGCAAGACTTGAAGATGAAAATTCAAAACAAAAACAAGAAATTGTAACAGTTAGGAATGAACAAAAACATTTCTCAATTAGAAATGAAAAACTTCAAGATGAAGTAAATACACTTCAAAATGAAAGTAAAAAGTACACTTATATTGTTGGCCAAATCAAGAAGATGTCTTTTATTGACCGTATTCTCAAAAGATATCCTAAAGAAGTTAAGGAATTAAATCCTTACACGGAAAATGATGAAGAAACACCTTACATATTGGATGACTCAAAATAAATTAATTATCCCTACTGGTATGATAATAAAAAAAATTGTTATAATGTTTTAGGTGAATTGTATGATTGTAACAAATAAATATGGTGATTTAGAGTTAGTCTATAAGGTTAAAGTGGATGATAAAATTCCAAATCCAAGTAATAGTCCAAAAATTCCATTACCTTATGACTTATATGAATGGTGGAATTCTCTAAGTGAAAATCCGTTAGATTCAGTGTTTATTTACAAATACTTACTTCCAAAACCAGGAATAGATTATGAATTATTTGAAAAAATTATAATTTCTCCGGCAGGTATTGATGAAGTACCAATAAATGTAGAAGATCCTATTTCTTTAAATATAGAATCACTTACTGATGAAAATGGATGTACCTTTTACTATTTCACATTACCAAATGAGATTATAATAAATGATTGTGATACAATTCAATTCACAGTTAATGTTAATGAATGTGATTTTATTATTAGACATTCTGGTTTAGTCATAATAAAAGGATTAACTATAAAATCAAACTAAATTAATACTCCAAACTATATTTTTCAGATTTTTTTTAACTAAATTTTAAATATAACTCATTAGTATATATACCTTATCTATAAAGGTGATAAAATGACTAATAAACATCCTCATAATACTATTATAAAAAATATGGACGATATAAGCTACTTAATCACAGTACTTAATGATTCAAAAATAGCATATGTGAAAAAGAATTTAAGCATACATTTACATGAAAAAGAATTATCATTAATAAGGTAAATTCATAAACATATAAAACCACATCACAAAAAAGTAAGAATACAGAAATACAAATCATTACTAGAACATCCCGAATCAATGCCTCCCAAATATGATTTACATCTAGAAATATACACAAATCATTATAAAAAACTAGAGAAAAAAGGCATAATAATCTTAGATTTAGAACCAGAAAATGGTCTTCCATATGATATGAAATTCACTAATAAGGGATTAGATATTATAAATGAAATCACTACACTTGAAAAAGAGTGGGAAGATAAAGTTTTAGATAATGTTGAAGACAAAGAAGAATTACTTAAGTTATTACAAGACATGTCTCTCAAAGCAATAGGTATAAGTTATACTATCCAAAAACAAGTAAAAGGAGTTTATTAATATTAATCTAACTTTATTTTACTTAGTGTAGAGTGTTGGGCTATATTATAAAATATACTTATTTTATCACATGTAACTATCTAAAATAAAATAATATAAGATTTTTATTTGAATAGAGAATTTATAATAGAACTCAAAAATTATTAGCCAACACTCAAAAAAAATATTTCTTTGATTTTTACATAAATAATTAAAATATTCTTATTATATTAACAAATTTTTTTAAAAAAAGGTTAAAAAAAATGAAAAAAAGGGTTTAATAAAATTTTAAAGCCCTCTTTTTTTGTATGATGTTTAGTTTGGATATACATTTGGTCCTTTTATTGCAGTATTGTTTGTATATGTGTTTTTAGATTCTGTTATTGCTTTTTTAGTGAATGCTGCTCCTCCATAGTTTGCATGGTTTTTAGTGAACGTGTTTCCAACTACATTACATGTTGTTCCATCATTGTAGAGTCCTCCACCAAGGGATGCATTACCACTTATTATATTGTTATTTGTGAGGTTCATGTTCTTTGCATTGAATATTGTTCCACCCATATTTGCTTTATTTCCTGTGAAGTTACTATTTTTCACTGTGAAGTTTCCTATATTATAGATTGCTCCTCCACTCTTACTTGCAACACAATAAGTTATAATATCACTGTCTACTGCTACTGTATTATTAGAGAATATTGCTCCTCCATACACTGCTTTATTTCCTGTCATTTTGTTGGATTTGAGTGTTACTATTCCTTTGTTTGCTACTGCTCCTCCTGTTTGTGAAGCATTATTGTAACGAATAGTATTTTTCTGGATAAGTACTACTCCTCCATTATATATTGCTCCACCATATTTTCCACGATTAGACTCAAATGTGTTACTTGTAATTGTTCCATTTGCATTATTAAACATTGCTCCTCCTAGTTGGCCAGCAGTGTTTAGTGCAAATTTATTGGATGTCACAGTAATGTTTCTTGCATTATGTACTGCTCCACTCCACTGGTTGGCAGTGTTTGCTGTGAAGTTGTTATTTTGTAGGTTCATTACTCCAAAGTTGTAGATTGTTCCACCATTTTTGGTTACATGGTTTGCTATAAAGTAGTTTGTATTTGTTATGTTTGCTTTTCCACTACTATATATTACTCCTCCAAATGCTGCGGTGTTGTTTGTGAATTTGTTTGATTTAAGGATTACTGTTCCTTTACTGTTTATTACTCCACCAGAGTTTACTGCACTGTTGTTTATTACTGTGTTACTTGTCATTGTGATGTTTCCTTCATTAAGGATTGCTCCACCATAACTTGCATTATTGTTTTTAAGGGTTGTCTTGGTGATGGTTACTGTTCCTTTGTTGTATATACATGATCCTTGATATGCATTGTTGTTTGTAAATGTGTCATTATTTAGTGTTAGTGTTCCATTGTTGAATATTGCTCCACCATTTCTTGTGTTTGCTCTGGTAAATGTTGTGTTAATTATTGATACTGTGTATTCTTTTGCTATTGCTAGTATTCCTGTCTTATTTTGTCCACTTATGGTTATTATGTGGTTTTGGTATCCTTTTATTGTGAATTTAGTTACAGTGTTTGTTAGAGTGTTTTTACTTATTATTACTTGATTATTTAAGTTGTATGTGTCTTTGTTATTAGTTGTACCTATAAGATTTATTGTTCCACCATTATCTATGTATATTAGTGCATTTGTAAGGTTTGTTGGTGTTTCAATTGTTAAACCATCGCCGGTTCCTTTACTGTTTGCATATATTGTTTTGTATAATGTTCTATTATATGTTGTATTAATTTGTGATGATGCATGAATATTATCATTACTTAGTGGTGTGTATGTGATTGTGATTTTATTTCCTGTTTTATTGAATTTTAGAGCATTTACAGATATATTTACTACACCATTTCTTACTGTGAATGTTCTAGGAGTTAATTTACTGTCAAATGTGTTAGCTGTACTTAGTGTTTTACCATCAAGTGCTAGGGTTACTGTTCCGTTAACTGCTTTTTTATTTGTATCAAGAATGGATGCAATAATAGTAACATTTTCACCAACATGTTTGGTTGTGTTAGTTAAGTTTATTGTTGTACCTATTTTTTCAATGTTAAATTTTGTTTCATATGTGGATTTTTTATATGTTATGTTTCCATTATATGTTGCTGTTATGTTGCATGTGCCTATGGTGTTTGGTGTTTTTATGTTTGATGTGAATATTCCTTGTGTGTTGGTAGTAGTATTTATAGTATTTTGGTTATTGATTGTGATTATGATCTTTGCATTAGGTATTGTTTTATTTGTTTGACTAATGAGTTTTCCTGTTATATTTATTGTTGTGTTTGGTTGTGTGTTATTTATTTTGTTTAGTGTGATTATTGTGTTTTCAGGGAGGTTTGTTGTATTTTCTGTTATATTTAATATGATTGTTTTAGTGGATGTTTTGTAGTTTGTATTGTTTGTATTATATGTTATTGTTATGTTATGTATTCCTTTTGTCATATTTGTGTATGTTATGATTGTTTGACTACTTGTCATGTTTATAATATTTATTATTTTTTGGTTTTCTGTTATTGTTATTATTCCATTGTTTAGTTGTGTATTATTTGCTTTGATTATTATGGTTAGTTGGGTGTTTGTTGTTGTTTGATTGTTTAGGGTTATGTTTATTGTTGTAGGAGTACTTGTTGTTTTAGTGTATAATTTTAGACAACATATTGCATCACTATATTGTTCATTATTTATGTATGATTTTTCTGTTGGTATCATTAATCTTGCATAGTCATTTGTTGAGATGGGTACTTGTATATTTTTATTTTTTGATGTAATATTTAATTCTATTTTTACATTATCTCCTATTTTAGTATGTATGTTCTGATTTATTTTTACAGTTTCATAACCTAGGTGTGTGAAATATCCATTTTGTGTATAATTTAATTTATTATTTATGTAGACTTTGAGTGTATATGGATTGTTAATATCATATACGTATGTTCCAAATGCAGATACAATATCATTTCCACTCATAGTAAACTCATTAGAGTAAGATATGTTAGTAGTATTACCATACCATGTGGTTATTCCTGCAAAATCATATTGATATAATTTATCATAAACTTCTGTATCATTCAATATAAATGTAAATCCACCAACACCAATTATATCATCACAAGTATTAAGAATTGAAGTATCATAGTATGAAACATAATAATAACCATTATCTCCGGAATAATTACCCCAACTATTTTTCACAATAAAAGCACCATCACCAGGAGGAGTAGTTCTAAAATTGGATTTACTATAATTATCATCCCATCCAACAATACTAACAGCATGACTTGTTTGTCCATCACCAGTATAATATGAAGTATTACCTGAAGTACTCATAATAATATCTGTAAATACAGCACCATACTTCATAATAGCTTCCTTAACAATGTCATTATCAGTATAATTCTTTCTTGAAGGAATTCCATAAACATTATTTACATGAACAAGACTTCTAAGCACTGGTGAAATAAGACTCTCTGTATTATTATCTTCAATTTCAAGTACTGGTCCCAGCCATCCTACAAGATAAGCTATAGGCATATTATCATATCCACCCCTATTTGGTGAAATGCACCAACCAGACTGTGAAAATAGGGCCATTATATTTTTCAAATTCATTTCTGATAAATCATAATTATTATTAGTAGCTTTAAGAATACAAGATTCAAGAGTAGCTATTGTGGCAAATGCCCAACAATTACCTTCACTTCCTTGATTTTTAACAGAAGTTACATATCCATAATCCCTTAAATCATATCTAGAGGGTAGATTATTAATAGAATTAATATTATTAATAGTGATAGTTGGACTGTCTTCTATAGTTATAACATCAACAATAACTGAATTACTTTTACTTGACCAAGTATTTGAACTAAAATCATATGTTATATTATATATGGAATATAAATCCTGAGCATATGTTGCAAGATTTCTACTAAAAACATTATTTTTCATAGAAATATTATTTATATTAGCATATATCGCTCCACCAGTACTACTAGCATTATTATCTTTAAACTGTGATTCATTAATACTAAGTACAACATAATCTGAGTAGATAGCACCACCATTACGTCCATAGTTATTTGTAAAATTACTATTAATCACAGTTAGATTAGAATATATATCAAATAGAGCACCACCTTCATATAATGCATTGTTATTCATGAAACTTGAGTTATTGATATTTATGGTTGAACGTTCTTCAATGAAATTTGTACCATCACCACTACCATTTAAAACAAGAATAGCTCCACCCATAAGTGCATAATTATTTTTAAATATTGAACTATTTATTGATACATTAGAATCATAAGAATAAATAGAACCTCCATAACTAGCACTACAATTGTTAAAACTGGAATTTTGGATAATTAAATTACTTTTTGTAAAATAACAAGCTCCACCTAAACCAGAGAGCGATAAACATTGATTAAATGTACTGTTAATAATATTAATTTTTGATGTACGTGAATTTAAATCTGAAATAGCTGATCCTTTTGATGATGAAACATTATAAAATTCTGTATTCATTATGGTTAAATTACCATTATTTTCAATACAAGCACTAGTATCTGATGAACATGTATTATTGTAAAAATATGAATTGTTAACAGTGAGATTTCCATAATTAGATATTATATTAGTTTTACTATTTTTAAAACTAAGATTCATAATATTTATAGTATTTGTTATACTAATAACTTCATTATTATTATTATTCACTGAACTACAATCAATAATTGTTGTACTAGTATTTTCACCAATAATATTTAATGAATTTCTTAAATGTAAATTATTTATTTTATAAATACCACTAGTTAAATAAACTGTACTTCCATCACTCATATTATCAATAACAGTTTGTGTAAGATTATTCCAAGGATTCAACTTACTTCCATTACCATTTGATGTTCTTGAATTATTAATATAATATGTTTGATTATCTGCTGAATTTTTCACTGTTTTCGTATTTAAAGTATTATGTATTGTATAATTACTTTCAGTTATATTATTTTGATTATTAGGTATAATTGTATTATTATCACTTGCTGAAATAACATTAAATGTGACAAACATAGTAATTATAATTAATATAAATAATATTTTCTTATTCAAGATATACCTCCTAGATTTTATTATTATAATATATATTTAACTATAATAATAATTTTTCATAGGGATATAATTTTGAAAAAAAGATAAAAAAATTAGTAATGGGTGTTATTTTATTGAAATGTAGGATATAATCTTATTCTTTCAATAGTAGTGATATCAATATTATTGATTTTTACACTTAACGTGTCAAATCCTAGATACATTTTAGTATTAATAAGCATGGTTTCAGTAGATATAATATGATTATCATAATCATAACATGTAGCAGCAATTTTTATGTTTCTACATTTCTCAGGATTCTCAATATATATTTCACCAACAACCTCCAAGCTATCTGATGATTTAATAAGAATTGATGTATTACTAATATTCATTCCAATTTTATGTTCTATTTCACGCATTTGTTCTATAAATATGGAATTTTCTTGTGATTGTTCTGTAGGTGTGTCATCTGTTTTTGGTTTATATTCCTGAGTAGTTTTAGTAGAATAATCTTTAATAATTTCTGGTAAAATTATAATTAGACTTACATCTGAAATTTCAGGATTACATAATATGTTAAAATCATACAGTGTATTTTTAGTAATTTCTGGGATAGTAATGGATTCTCTATTTATTTCATTCTTTTTACTATCAAATGATATAATTGAAAGTTGCAATGCTTTATTTCTTAGATTTTGATTAAGTGAAACTGTACCTGTTATTTCAATAGGACCTGTTATTTCAATAAGATTTAATTCAATGTTTTTAAGATTAAGTCCAAGTTTATTTTCAAGTTTTTTATTTCTCTTAAGTTTTTTTCGAAGTGTTGATGTAAGTATTTGGAGTTCTTCATTAGATCTTTCATCATCTGCTTCATTTAATTCTTCAATAAATTCAGGTAATTCTTCTTCATCTTCTGTATGATCAATTTCTATTTCTTCAATAGTTTCTTCAGGAAATGAATTGTCAGTATATATATCGTTATTTGAAGTTTCATCAATTATATGAGATTCTTTCATAACATTAGGCGTTTGCATATATGGATTATACGTATCATATCCAGTATCATCGTTATCATAGATTTCATCATCTATAAATTGATTTTCATCTTCAACTCCTTCATCAAATGTAGTTTCTCCAAGTAATTCTTTAGAAAAATCATCAAAATTTACTTCTTTTTGACGTTTAAGTTTTTCTTGTCTTTTTTTCTCATCATCAAGTAGTTCTTGTGCAATTTTCATTGCATATAGTCTATTAATATCTTGTTCCACGTCTTCTTCTTCATCATGATTTACTGTGATATAAAATGGTTCACCACAATATGCACAATTTTCTTCATAATCATCATTTAATTGACCGCAATACTGACATCTTTGCATGGTTTTTCTTCCTAAATTTATATTACTTATTTATATATGGTTATTCTCTTAAATACTTTAATTATTTATAATACTCTAGAAAAAATAGAAATTAGACTATTAAATTAATTAGTATTGGTGTAATAATTGATTCAATCAGTCCTGCAATTAGCAATAATATAAAACATAAAATTGCTGATAAAACAACATCATTTAACATAAACCGGGATAATTTAAATATTTCTTTTAATCCCTTTTTTCTAGATAATAATTCTTTTATAATATGTAATTCCCATTTTAATGCTATGAATGCACCAGTAAGTGCAATAGCACTTGATGGTATTTCAAATATTCCATGTGGCATGATACTTACTAAAAAATCAGGTAGTGTAAACATAGCAAAACAATATCCTATAATAAAACCATTAATGAAAGTAGTTTCAAGAGAGGGAATTGTTGTGAAAAATCCATAAATTATGACTGATAAATCTACACATATATTAGTTAGAAAAATATCTAGAAAATCATATGGAATCTCTGATAAGACTATGTTAATTCCCGTTAATGTTGTTTTTTCAGATACAATACCTTCATAATAACCTGTCATGTATCCAAAAAATATAGTTAAAAGTAATATACTTGTTGATACTATAAATAAGTTCTTGTTTCTTTGAAAGTATGATATCCAATATTCTTTTGTTAACATTTGATTTAAATCAAAAAAGCCTATTTTATCACAATCCTAGTTTTTTTTTAAATAGATCATGTTTAACCTAATTATCATAATATTAATTTATAGTTAGTTGTGATCGTATATATTCCTTATCACAATAAATACAAGTTATATTATATTTATTCTTAGGTACTGTAATTTTAATTTCTACTATTTCTTTTGTTATAGGAATATATTCTATATTACCTTTATCATCTCTAATGGATTTACCATTTACTTTAAATACTACTTTTCCACTAGTTATTCTTAGTTTATCATCACTTATTTTAAAACACTCATTTAATTATTTTCTTAAATTTCAAAATAAATTCTACATGATTTAATTATTTTAAAATTTTATTATAAAATATATTATATTTAAACTAAATATTATTATTTTTTATAAAAATAATGAACATGTAGTTATATTTTTTTTAAAAAAGAGAAGGGGATGAATATTAACTTTTAAAAAAGTTTTATATTAAATAATTATTAATGTAGCATTTGAACTACAACGGTCATATAATGCATTTGTATATACAACAGTTATAATATATGTTCCATTACGTATCTTATCAGGTAATGTATAGCTAACATTAGTTATACTATTTTTTACAGTAATGTACATGATGTTTCCATCATTATCTCTTAATGTTTTACCATCTAATTTAATTACTAGTTTACCTTCATTTATTTCTTGATTATTATCCGTTATTTTTATATTAAATAATATCTCTTTGCTGTTACTAACTGTTATATCATCAACATTTACTGTTGCAATTCTTTTAGTTATATTTAGTAGTGAACTTGTCTGTGCTGTTTTGTAGTTTGTAGTTCCATGATATACCGCGGTTATTTGATTATAATTTGACCAATCTTTGATTGCGGTGTAATTAGTTAATGTTGCTACTCCATTTTCTACATTAATATAAATTACATGTCCCATTGTGTCTCTGAGAGTTTTTCCATTTATTTTAAATATTACTTTTCCACCATTTATTTGATTATTATCTATGGTAGTTATTTTTGCAGTTATGTTAATTACATCATTTATTTTTGCAGTAATTGTATCCATACTTATCTTGGTTTCTATCTTGTTTATACTTGTTTTTTGACTAGTAGTAGATGATGTGTATGTTTTAGTTCCATCATAGTCTACTTTTATTAATTTTATTCCACTTGTTTGTGGGGTATATGTAATTTTAAAGTTACCATTTTCATCAGTAAGTGTAGTGATGATATTGCCCTCAATTAAAATATTTATCTGGGCATATTCTATGTTATTTTCATCAGTATCTTTTAATAATCCACTAATTTCTATTTCTGATCCAAGAATACTATCTTCTATATTATTTAATTGAAGTACTGTATTTATTTGAGGTAATGTTAATGTAATTGTAGTGTTTGAATTTTCATATGTGTTATCATTGTATTCAATAATTATTTTTTGTTCTCCAGCTTCTAGTCCTGTGAGATTTATTATTGTTTCTTCTTGGGTAATGTTTATTGTATTAATTATTTTTTTATTTTCATCTTTTATAATAATTGTTCCACTAGTTATATTATTTCCTGTATTATCTAGTATTTGTATCCTTATTTGGGTCTTATCTAATGATTCTTGAATAATACTTGTTTTTATACTGCTTGTCCTATTCTGAGTTATAGAGTATATTTTTAGACACACTACTTTATCTGTATAATAATCACCATCAATTAATGATTTATGATTATCAACTATTATTCTAGTATAATTTCTTTCAGCTATTGGTACATATACAGTATTATTATTTGAAATTAATTCTAATTCAATTACTACTTCATCACCATCAACTGTAGTTACAGGAGTGTCTAGTTTCACTGTTTCATAACCTAGATGTGTAAATTGACCAGTTTTAACACTTCTAATATCACCATTAACATATACTTTTGCAGTATATGTGTATTGTAGACTTGGAACATAGGTTCCAAATGCTTTTATTATATTATTATCATTTATTGTAAATTCATTGGAAATTATTGTTGAACTACTATTTATTGTCATCCAGTCTGTCATTCCACTCATGTCATACTGGTATATTTTATCATAAACATCAGTATCATTTACCATGAATGTAAATGATCCTACACCTTTTAATCCATGTGCTTTGTTGAGTATAGATGTATCATAGTATGATACATAGTAGTATCCATCATATCCACTATCTGTTCCCCAACTATTTTTTATTATAAATGCTCCATCACCTGCAGGTTGTGTTGCGAAATTACTTTTACTATAATTATCATCCCATCCCACTATACTTACTGCATGATTTGTGTAGGGTGTTCCATAATAATATAAATTTGCATTACTTGATGTAACATAAATTCCAGTATATACTGCTCCATATTTCATAATTGCAGCTTTTACTAGATTATTATCTGTAGCATTATTTCTTGATGGTATTCCATATATATTGGTTACATGTAATAAACTTGTGAGTATTGGTGAAATTCCATTACTTTTATAAGCATCTGCTGTTTCATTTACTGGTCCTAACCAATTTACAAAGTATGCTGCTACCATTTCACTTAATCCACCATCATTTGGTGCAAGACACCATCCAGATTGTGAAAATATAGCCATAATATTTTTCACATGGTTTTCTGAGAAATCATAACTTTCATTTATTGCTTTTAGTATATTTGATTCTATTGTTGCAAGAGCTGCAAATGCCCAACAATTACCATCATTTCCTTGATCTCTAATTGGTGTAACATATCCATAATCACTAGAATCATATTTTGATGGTATGTTTGATGTATCTGTTTTATTAATAGTTTTTATTATAATTTCAGGGATTTCTGCTTCACGAATTATATTAGTTATTACTGATGTTTCATAGTCATCAGACCATTTACTATTAAAGTTATATGCTGTTGCATATATGCTATATACATCTAATCCATATTGTGCATTATTATCTGTAAATATGTTGTTAAGTAATGTAATATTGTTTTCATTTGCATATATTGCTCCTCCATACTTTGTAGCAGTATTTTTGGTAAATGTAGTACCTGTTATTGTGAGTTTTAGATTATCTGTATATATTGCTCCACCACTACGTGCAGTGTTATCTATGAATGTAGATGTTTTTATCACTAAATTAGAGTAAATATCATATATTGCTCCACCATCATATTGTGCAGTGTTATTTGTAAAAGTTGTCCTGATAATAGTTGAGTTATATGGAGTTTGGGTAAAGTTTTCATCACTGCCTGTACCATTATGAATAATTATAGCTCCACCCATAAGAGCAGTGTTATTAGTAAAGTGTGAATTATTTATTAGCATATTACTATTATTTACATAAATAGCTCCACCAATATCTGTTAGCGCTGTATTGTTTGTGAAGTAGGTATTATTTATATTAGCACTTGATTCACAAAGATAGATACAACTAGCACTATTATTAGCAGTATTGTTTTTAAATTGTGAATTATATATGTATAGTTTACTAAGTCTACTATATACACTACCTGTATCTACAATATTTTTTTCAAGTAATGTATTATTGATTGTCATTTGACTATTATATATACTAATAAGACTGCTTGAATTATAATCTCCATTATTTTTTATTTCACAGTTTTTCATGTTAATATTAGCATTTGATGATCCAAGAACACCACCACTACCTGATTTACAGCCAGTGAAATTTGAATTAGTAATATTTACTTTTGAGTATCTAAAGTAACATGCTCCTCCAAGTCCACTAGTCATATTTTTAGCAGTACAGTTAATAAATGTACAATTATCTATTGTAACTTGTGTTCCTGAGTCATAGTAATTACTGTCATATATTGCAGCACCAAAATCAGAGTAAACATTAGAAAATAATGTATTTTTTATATTTAAAACACCTTCATTATCAATACATGCACTTTCATAGTATGTTGCAGTATTATTATAGAAGTGTACATTATCTAAAGTAAGACTTTTTAGGTTTGTAATAGCAGCAGTTTGTGCATTAGTAAATGTAATATTAGATATACTTGTATTACCTTTAAGATAGAATAATCCATTTTTTTTACGACCTTCACTTCCATCAATTATAGTATTTTCTACATCTTCACCAATAATTGTAATATCATTAGATAGAGTAATGTAACTAAATGTATATACTCCTTTTGCTATATATACAGTACTATTATTGTTCATAGTATTAAATGCTGATTGTGTAATTGAATTCCATGGATAGGCTTCGCTTCCATCACCATTATATGTTACTGAACTATTAATATAATATTTGTTTTCAGTATCTTTTTTTAAATTTTTAGTATTATTTTTAATATTTTCATAATTTGTGATATGAGTTGTTGTATCATAGTTTGTATTTAATGATTCATCATTTATTGTGTCATTTGCTGTTGCTTGAACTGTTGTTATTGGTATTAAAAGAATGAATATTAATATGACAAATAATAGTTTATGATTCATAACAACACTCCTATTCAATTTATTTTTAATAATACTTTATATATTATTAATAGTTTTAATATTTTTATATTATTTAAATACTTTTTATTAGATGTGTTGATATAGTATAGTTATAAAAAAAATAATAATTTTTACTTCTTTAATTTTTCTTTTTAAGTGTTTTTATTGAAAGTAAAATAAATAGTTTTTATTTTGAAAGATATATGGTTGAAAGTAGTATAATATTTTTTTGTAAATGTTATATTCGTTTTTACATATCTTTTTTTTTGAATAAAAATTTTTTAAACATGATTTTTTAAAATTAATCTTTATTATATTATTTCTATAGAAATGTTAAGAAATAAGAGTTGCATTTAATTATTTATGTTTTTTAGTTTTTTCTTAATTTTATTTAGCTTTTTATTTTCATTATATTAGTCATGATAAATCATTATAAATATAGGTTATTTTATATACTACTTACATTAATATTACTAAATAACAATCAAAAAAAGTATGATTACCATGGTTTATTATAACAATTTTAAAAAATTAATAAATTTGATTGTTAGTAGAAAGATGTTATTCAAAATACAATCCTATATTAACAATCTTTCTAAAAAAATTTCATAAAAGAATTTAAAAAAAAGGAGACTGCTAAAAATGGAAAGATTTACATTACCCCGAGACTTATATTTTGGAGAAAATGCTTTAGATTATCTTAAAGAATTAGATGCAAAAAAAGCAGTATTGGTAATAGGTGGAGGATCACTTAAAAAATCAGGAGTCCTTGACAAAGCATTAAACAATCTAAATGAAGCAAAAATAGAAGTAAAATTGATTGAAGGAATATCACCTGACCCATCAGTTGAAAGTGCAATGGAAGGAGCACAAATAATGCAAGAATTTGGTCCAGATTGGATTATAGCAATGGGTGGTGGCTCAACAATAGATGCAGCAAAAGCCATGTGGATTTTCTATGAACATCCAGATTCCACTTTTGAACAAATATCATCCAACTTAAACTTCCCAAAAATGAGAAACAAAGCAAAATTCCTAGCAATCCCATCAACAAGTGGTACAGCAACAGAAGTAACAGCATTTTCAGTAATAACAGATTATAGTACTGGAATTAAATATCCAATAGCTAATTTTGAAATAACACCAGACATAGCGATTGTAGATCCTGAACTTCCACAAACAATGCCAAAACAATTAACAGCATACACAGGAATGGATGCATTAACACATGCAATAGAAGCTTATGTAGGCTTAGTACATCAACCTTTCACTGATGCATTAGCATTACATGCAATAAAAAACATTTTCAATGACATAATAAATTCATACAATGGAGATTCCAAAGCAAGAGAACAAATGCATTACTCACAATGTGAAGCAGGAATGGCATTCTCTAATGCATTACTAGGAATAGTTCATTCATTAGCACATAAAACAGGAGCAGCATTCAGTACAGGACATATACCTCATGGATGTGCAAATGCAATATATCTACCATATGTAATCAAATTTAATTCAAAAGCTGATGCAAGTAGATATGGTGATATTGGAAGATTTATTGGAATGCAAGGAACTGATGAAGAAATAGTAAGACAACTCTGTGTAAAAATAGACTACTATAATGAACAATTAGGAATTCCAAAAACACTCAAAGAATTTGGAGTAAATGAAGATGAATTCAAAGAAAAAGTAGTTAGTATAGCTAAAAATGCCCAACTGGATGCATGTACTCCAACAAATCCACGTGAAACAACTCCAGAGTTATTAGAAAAATTACTAAATTGTATATATTATGGAAAAGAAGTAGACTTCTAAATCCATAGTTATCAGCCAGTTAACTCCTATTAAATATAAACTATAATAAAAAAATAGAAGATGATAAAGATGAATAATCCAGCAGATTCAGAATATAAATTATTTATAAATGGTGAATGGAAAAATGCATCAGATGGTGAAACATTCAAAACAATAAGTCCTGGAAATGGAGAAGAATTATCAACATGTGCAGAAGCAACAAAAGAAGATGTAGACTATGCAGTAAATTCAGCATGGGAAGCATTTAAAGATTGGAAAGATGTAGAACCTATTGAAAGACAAGAAATTCTTCTCAAAATTGCAGACATAATTGATGAAAATGCAGAAAAACTAGCATTAATAGAATCATTAGACAATGGTAAAGCACTTCGTGAAACAACAGCTATAGATGTACCCTACTCCTCAGATCATTTCAGGTACTTTGCAGGAGCTGTAAGAACAGAAGAAGGAAGTGCAACACAATTAGATAAAAACACTATCAGTTTAATAATGAAAGAACCAATAGGTGTAGTAGGACAAATTGTACCATGGAACTTCCCATTCTTAATGGCAGCATGGAAACTAGCACCAGTACTAGCAGCAGGATGTTGTACAGTATTCAAACCATCAAGTTCAACACCATTAAGTGTACTTGAATTTGCAAAACTCACACAAAAAGTACTTCCAAAAGGTGTATTCAATGTAGTAACCGGTAAAGGTTCTAAATCAGGACAATACTTGCTAGATCATCCTGACTTAAGAAAATTAGCATTCACAGGTTCTACAGAAATAGGATGTAATGTAGCAAATGCAGCTGCTAAAAAACTTATACCATCAACATTAGAATTAGGAGGTAAATCAGCAAATATCTACTTTGAAGATTGTAAATGGGACATGGCAATGGATGGATTACAATTAGGTATACTATTTAATCAAGGACAAGTATGCTGTGCAGGTTCTAGAGTATTTGTACAAGAATCAATCTATGATAAATTCATAAAAGATGCAGTAGATGCATTTAGTAAAATAGATGTTGGCATGCCATGGGATCCAAATGCACAAATGGGTGCACAAATCAATGAAAATCAAGTACAAAAAATATTATCTTGTATTGAAAAAGGTAAAAAAGAAGGTGCAACAGTAGCAGTTGGTGGAAATAGAAAAACTGATGGTGACTTTGCAAAAGGTTGTTTTGTAGAACCAACATTACTTACAGATGTAACTAATGACATGACTGTAGCACAAGATGAAATCTTTGGTCCAGTAGCAGTAGTAATACCGTTTGAAACTGAAGAACAAGTAATTGATTATGCAAATGATAGTTATTATGGTCTAGGTGGGGCTGTATGGACAAGAGATATTAATAGAGCTTTAAGAGTAGCAAATGGTATTGAAACAGGTAGGATGTGGATTAACACATATAATGCGATACCTGCAGGTGCCCCATTTGGTGGATATAAAGCATCTGGTATAGGTCGTGAAACGCATAAAATGATTCTTGATCATTATACTCAAACTAAAAATATCATGATAAACTTATCAGAAGAACCAAGTGGATTCTATCCAAAAAAATAAGTTAAGTATTCATCAGTTTTTACTGTTAAAATAATGTTTTTCCCTAAACTTTTCTTCACCACCTATTTATATTTTTTTTGAGTAGTTAACTCAAAAATTTATTTTTTTTTCATATTATTTTAGGGTAATACTTTTAAAATAGTAATTTAGTTCATGGTTGTAATTTTTTATTTATTTAAAAATAGGTAATGGTTTTTTTAATTGAAGTTAGCTAGTAATATTTGATTTAATCCCAAGGTGAATAAACATGACAATTACTTTGGGATATATTTGAAATATTATAGCTTGAACTTCAATATAATATTATGTTAAATAAATATATAAAATTATCTAATAATTTTTAATAAAATAGTATTAAATTACTTATAATTAAAATTAAAGCGATTAAATTAATTTTTTAAAATTAGTTTTTATAAGTAATACTTTCATATAATTCATTGAATTTTTGATTATAATTGTGTAATGCTATTTTTAATGGTATGGATTATGTATGTAAATTATTATAAAATGTAATTCTTTTTTTATAGGTTAAATTCAATTTTTTATGTAAATTAAATAGTATAAGATATGTTATGATTTATTTGGGATATATATTACAATAGGAATTTTAAAAAAGTATTTTGATGGGGATTATTTATTTAAAAAAATAGGTGGATATGATATGTTAACTTTGTGTAAAATAAAAAAAATGTTTATCTATGTTTAATTTTCTAAAAGAATTATTTATTCTTTCATAAATTCTTCTACTTTTTCATAGTTAGCAATAGCATTAAACATCATTGCAGTTAAATCTTCTTGTTTAAGTTTTTTAAGTTTAGGTCTAAGTTTATTTTCACGAATATCATCAGATCGTGGGGTTGATATAAATGGAATATCTTCATGTTTAGCTACTATTTTCTCTGTATCATTAAATAATATTGAATCTGTTTCTAAGGTATAATAGTGTGATGTAACAATTCCTTCATTAAATTCAGTATTAATTTTGATTTTGTACAATTTTTTTAAATTCTTATTTGTGTAAATGTTTCCAATTTCGGTATCAAGATGCACGGTTGAAAATATGATTGTATCTGAGATATTGGTGGCTAAGTTATTTTTAAGTAATACTTTCATGAGGGATGTGTTTGGACTTTTAATTGAAAATATAATTTCAGCTATATTTTGATGTTCTTCTATTAATTCGTATAATAAATTGTGTCCTCTGTATTCGGGGATAATATATGCTTCTGTTAATGTATATTTAATATTGTCTTCCATAATAACTGGATCTAATGTAACAAAACCAACAACTTTTTTATTATAGGTAATTTCTCTAAAAATATTACTTTTTGTATATTGTATTGAATAATGTTCATTTTTCATTGCTTGATATATTGGTTCATAATAATATTTTAGTAATAATTCTGTGTCTATACTAGTTTCTTCTTGTTCAAAATTAATAACTTTACCTATGTTATCCTCTCTAATTAAATTAAATTCATTATTTATGTTAAGTCCTCCTGTTTTATGTTTTATTAACTAAATATAATTTTTGTAAAAAGTTTTAATTAAAAATTTGGTTTAGGTTGATAATATTATTCATAAGTATTTATTTTTTGAGATTATAAAACTAGATTGGATGGGGGGGGTTTTCATGTTTAAATAGAAAAATTATTGTTTTAAATTAAGATGGTAATAAAAAAATATATGATATAAAACATGAATTTTTTATAATATATTTTAGTTAATTTTAATATAATTTTTAATTCTTTTCATGTTTTATTTAAAAAAATAATAAAAATTTAATAAAATCAGTTATATTTAATTAAAATAAGATATGCTAGTTATTATTCTTTTCCAATTACAAGCTTAATATCTCTAGCTTTAATTGTTTTTCTTCCAGCATGTTTTGCGTAGGGTATGGCTTGTTTTCCAACTTCTTCGTCTATTTCTTCAAGTACTTTTGCAAGTTCTATTTTAGCTTCATCACTTATTCTAGTAGCACCTGCTTCTTTAAGTAATTTTCCCATTGTTGCTTTTGGTAATTCTGTCATGTTATCACCTTGATGTTAATATATAGTTTAAAGTATATAAGTGTTCTTATATTTAAAAATAGATATTTTTTAGAAATATTATTCAAAACAAAACTTTCATATAATTTTTTTCATGAAATTCGTTATTTTACAATTTTTATGAGATTTTTTTTTGAAGGGGGGGGGGGCCAATATTTTATGTGTTGGGGGATATTAGTTAAATTTTAAAATAATTATAAATAAAGAATAATTTTTTTTATTAGTAAATAGTTTATAAAGTAAACTAGTTAAAATAAGTAATTATAATATGATTTATTTTTTTTAAAATAATGTTTTTAAAGGAAATTTAACTAAAATTTTTCATTGACAATTGGTTTTATAAATATAAACTAATAAAATTATAATTACATGTTATTAACTGATTTATGGAGGTATTTTATTTTGAAGATTTGTCTTTATGGTGCAGGAAGTAAATTTATTGATGAAAAATATATAATTGCGGGTTATAAGTTAGGTGAAAAAATAGTAACTCATGGTCATTCACTTGTTTTTGGTGGAGGTAATGATGGTATGATGGGTGCTGTTGCTCGTGGTGTTTATGATAATAATGGTTATATTTTAGCTATTGCTCCTGAATGGATGAGTGATTTTGAAGAATTGTATGAAAACTGTGATAAACGTATTCATACTAAAACTATGAATGAGAGAAAAGATCTTTTTCTTAAAATGTCTGATGCTATAATTATTGCACCAGGAGGTATTGGTACATTAGATGAATTTTTTGAAGCTCTTACATTGAATAAGTTAGGTAAAATATCCATGCCTATTATTATTTTTAATATTGATGGGTATTATGATTCTATGATTAATATGCTTAATTTCATGATTGAAGAAAAAACTATGTCTGCTGATGATAATAAGTTATATAGTGTAGTATCTAATATTGATGATATTTTTAATATTCTGGGTTAACTTTCTTGATTTAGTATAAAATTACTTTAAATAATTTTCTATATGAGTTTAGAGTAGGACTTTTATCTTATTTTTTTTATATTTTCCATAGTAGTCTTCATATTTATTTTTTAATTAGAAAAGTTTATTATTTAATCTATTAATTTAATTTTTATTTTTATTTTCATTAAATTTCAGTCAATAAATAACAATATTTATATAGTAAGTTGTACAAGTTATTATTATCGTAGAATTAAATTTTAGATTATTATCTAAAGTAATGAGTATGTAAATTTATTTCAAAGGAGTTTTGTTGTTGTTCTCTTTGTTAAGATTAACATATCTCTTATTTTTGGGTATTCTATTTTTTTTCTTATTATTTTTTTTATACTATTTTACAAATGAATTTTCCTATAGAAGTTAATATTTTGTTTAAAATAGTGATAATAATAGTTTTTATTTATTAAATCTTTAGGTAGATGTATTTAAATGATATTTGAATTATTAGCAGTAGGATTAGGTGGATTTACAGGTAGTATTTTAAGATATTTGTTGGGATTTGTGTCATTTTCTGAATCAACTTCCTTTCCAATTAACACTTTTTTGATTAACATGTTAGGAACACTATTAATAGCTTTTTCAGTATTCTATATTAATATGTACTTGGTAAATAATTTTAGTCCAAGTATGGTTAAATATTTAACATTATTTTTGAAAGTTGGTATTTGTGGAGGTTTTACTACATTTTCTACATTTGCATTAGAGACAGGAAATCTTATTAAAATTGGAAATCTTGAAATAGCAATGATATATGTACTATTAAGTGTAATTTGTGGAGTTAGTATTATTTTCTTACCTGATATATTGTTTAAGTATGGTTTACTTTAGAATAATAATTTTTTTATATTTAATAATAAATATTATAGATAACATAAAGATTAAATAAGTTATTAAGGGGAAATAATATGAGTAATATAGAGTTATATAAGAAAGAAAAAGCACAATCACGGTATGAATATATTAGTAAATTAGAGTATGATGATGCAGAATATAAGAAGAATCTTAGAAAACACATGACAAAACATAGACATAATGCAAGAGGACTTCTTAATTCAAGATTAACTGCTAAACAAGAATTAGTAATGTATGAAACATATGGATTTGAAAGTATAAAAAATTATGCACTTGACGTGCTTGAACAGAATATTGAATATTGTTCAGTGCTTGAATATAAAACACATGAAGAACAAATAAGTTCTGCAATTGATTTTTTAAAAAAGAGTAATTGTAGAGATTATCTTGAAACATTAGCTCCATTTGCAACAAAGAATGGAACTTCATGGTATGTTCCAGTAGACCGGTTAAATAATTGGATTGATTGCTTCATGATTCAAAGAGAAATTTTCTTTAAATATGCTGGAAGAGAAGATCAATTATTATATATACCAAATTATTTTTCTGATAATATACTACTAATGTTGGTGGATACTGACAATACTGATAATGAGTATATGGATGATATTGATAAAATAGAAGAAGTTTATGATAAACTAGTAACAGGAATATGCACTATATTAAGTGAATTACCAAATGATTATTTTATTGATGATTTGTTTAATATGGATAGTAAGCAGATTAAGAAAAATTCCAAGAAAATAAAACAACTTCAAAAAGATTATATTGAATTCATGGATGAAAATAATTAATTAATATAGTAACATATTACTCTTTTATTTTTTTTCAATCTACTTTTATAATATTTTTATAACATGATTAAAATGTAGAAAATATAGTACTACATATACATGTAACATATCTAAAAATTAATTTTAATAACATACCCTCTGAACATAAAATTATTACTAACATATACTTAAATCATACAAAGAGCTAACTTTAAATCAAATAGAACAATATCCTAAAAAAACAAAACCTAAAAGAAACAAAATATGTAACATGAAAAAACTATACATATTTGACTTTGATGGAATGCTAGTAGATACAATAAAAGACTCAATTTACTGTGTAAACCAAGCTCTAAAACAATGTGGAAAACCAACATATGATAAAAACTTAAAAAACCTATACTATAAAGAATTCAGACAATTCCTAGTAGACAATGGAGCACCAAAAGAATCAGAAGTATATCACTTATACAATGAAATCTATGCAAAATATGAAAAACCAAACACCAAACCATACAATGGAATAATAGAAGTACTAGAAACACTACACAACAAAAACAAAACACTAGCAATATGTTCCAACAAAGAAGAAAACTATCTAAAAAAATACACAGAAAAAATGTTTAAAAACCATAACTTCAAATACATATCAGGACATAGAACAGGAATACCAGATAAACCAAACCCATACAGACTAAATGAAATAATAAAAAAAGAAAACATAAAAAAAGAAGAAGTAATCTACTTCGGAGACAAAGACGTAGACATAGAAGCAGCAAGAAATGCTGGAATTGACATGGTAATAGTAACATATGGACAAGGAAACAATGAAGATTACCAACAAAAATACCCACTAAAAGTAATTAACACGCCAAAAGAAATACTAGAGGTATAACATGAAAAAACTATACATATTCGACTTCGATGGAACACTAGTAAACACATTAGAAGACTCAGTAATAGCATACAATAAAGCACTACAAAAACATGGAAAAAAGGAATACAAATACGAAAAAATAGAAAACATCAACTTTAAAGACTTCATAAAAAACATGGGCAGCAATGAAGAAATACTAGACACCTATGAAAAAATATACCAAAAAAGTAAAAATAAACATACAAAAGCATATCCAGGAATAAAAGAAGTACTAGAAAAACTAGATAACACACCAGAATATGAACTAGCAATATGCTCCAATAGAATACAAAATCTACTAAATATACAAACAGAAAAACTATTCTCCAATATAAATTTTAAATATATAATAGGACATAACAAGGGAGAAGAATACAAACCACACCCAGCAATGATAAACAAGATATTAGACAATGAAAACTATTCTCCTGAAGAAATAATATATGTGGGAGATAGAATGACAGACATAATAACAGCTCAAAATGTAGGAATAGATTGTGTAATAGTAACATGGGGACAAGGTGATAATACTACATATCAACATAATTATCCTCTGAAAATAATAAATAATGCAGAAGAACTATTAAACTTATAAAACTAGTTAATCAGCATTCTCATCTAATGTTTCCAAAAGAAAACTCACAGGTCTAAAACCATCATTACAAGAAATCATAGCTGACTTCTTATTTTTCATCCATCCATTGTAAATATCCTCTCCACCAGAAGATAGAGCTAAAACAAATGAAGACATGGACTCCCAAGCACTAACACATAGTTCTTCAGGTCTATTCCATCCATTAGCAATGAAAACATCATCTTCTTCAACACAACAGGGACAATCCAATGGATTTTCATATTTTTCAATTAAATCATTATAACAAGCTTTACGCATAACCGTAATTTTAACTTTTTTCAAATAAATCACCAATTTTTTTCTTATAATAAAAATATAAACTAATTAACCTATAAATTCATCGATTTTTAAAAGATTACAATTCAAATAAAAAAAGACAACAAAATAACTATACTTATCCTAATTTTTTTAAATATAATCATGTCCTCTAAAAATAGTCATTCATGTAAAATCTTCTTTATTTTATAATGGAATTAGTATCTACTCCTTATTAAAAGTTAATTTTTGAATTTCAGATGATCTCCTAAATTTTTATAAATGTTTAAAAATATATAATTTTATTAAAGCTTAGTTGAAGATAATTTAAGTAAAAATATGATAGGAGTTTAATAGAAATATATGAACACTAAAGATATGATATTATTTTTAGTAGTTTTAACAGTTTTAATACTCGGATTAACATCAATCAGTGCTACAAATATATCTAACAATAATACAATAGAAAATAGTAGTAATTATCAATCAACACAGATAAATAGTGATAAATTAATGAGTATTGAAGATAATAATGTTAAATCTATTCAAGAAAATAATATGAACCAAGAAATGGTAAATAATAGTAAATCACAGCTTAAGACTGAGGATGAACAGTTAACAACAACAATAAAAATAAATAGTATAACTTCATTTGAATATGCAGTTAATAGATCAATAACAGGAGTTTTAAATGATTCTAGGGGAAATAATCTTAGTAATACTGAAGTAACAATAAATGTTAATAATGGTACTACTTTAAATGATACAGTATTCACTAATTCTGAAGGTAAATTTAATTTCACATTTAATTCCACGATACTTGGTATGAATAATTTCACAATAACTTTTGCTGGTGATAGTATTCATAAATCTACTACTAAGTCTAGTATATTTTATGTGAATAAACAAACCACATATCTAAGTATTTATCCTGAAATGATGACTGTTATGGCTGTTGGGGATGATATGAATGTTACAGGTAGATTAACTAATCAATTTGGTGAAGCATTATCTTCTGCTACTATAATAATTTATGTTGGAACAACACGAAATGAAGTTACTACTGATGAAAATGGAATGTATAGTTATATTTATCCATTAACAATTGCTAGAAATGAACTTAAATCTAATGTAACATATGCTGGTAGTAATATCTATAAATCAGTAGTTAATTCAACATGGATTGAAGTTGAAAAAAAAGGAATTATAGTAAATATTAATCAACTGCCTATTCCTGTTATAAATAGTACATTTCAAGTAACAGGATCAATATTAGAACAATATACAAATAAACCATTAATTAATCATGATATCCTCATAACAACAGGAGGTATAAATTATAATGCAGTTACTGATGTAAATGGACAATATAATGTATCTGTACGAGCTAATGAAAAGGAAGGTTCTCAAAGAGTAACAGTCACAGTATTATCTTCACTAAAATATGATAAGGCAAGTGATTATGATACTACTGATGTTAAATTATTAAAGATAAATACAACAGTAAATACACGAATTTCTAATAATGTTCTTCTTGTTAATGGATTTGTCTTTGATGAAAGAGGTATTCCTGTTAATAATGAAAATATACTCATAACTGTTAATAATAGTCAATATAATATTTACACAGATAAAAATGGATTATATTCTATTAATCATACATTAACTAGTGCTGGAAAATATATTATAGGAATATACCATACATATAATGATGTATTTGGAACAATAGATTTGGAAGTGCCATTATCCATATCTACAACAAGTATGCTGATACTTAATGATACTGGTGCTATAAAGGTAGGTGATACTCTAAAAATTACTGGCTTGTTAAAAGATGTTCATGGTAATTTAATTACTAATACTGGAATAGTACTTAAGATAAATAATGTGAATATAACATTAACTACTAATGATAATGGTGTTTATTCCTATGATTATGAGAGTTTGGAGTTAAAAAATAATATAACTATATGTTATGATGGAAATAATATATTTAATAAGACAATAACTTCTAAAATAGTAACACTTCAAAAAGGGGATAGTAAAACAACAGTAACTATTAATAATTTAACAAATAATACAGTTACATTACATTTAGTATTTACAGATGCTAATAATGGAAAATTAATTAACACTGGAGAATTTGATATTAAAAATAGTTCTGGAAATATAATTAAAACAGTAAATAATACTAAAGGTATGATGGATTTAGTGTTAAATCTTAATTCAAGAGGAACACATATATTTACAATAAATTATCATGGAAATAATAACTATAATCCAAGTAATAGTGGAATAACATTTACAATAGAAGAAGAAAACACTACTTTAACAATAAATCCTGTGAAAAACATGACTGTAGGTAGAATAGTAAATATTAGGGGTATATTATCAGATATTAATGGTAATAATATAGCTAATAGTGAAGTTGTAATTAATATTAATGGTAATAATAGTACTAAAGTAACTACGAGCAGTGCTGGTGAATATAATTACAAATACACTACGACAACTGTTGGAATTAATAATATTACTGTATATTATACTGGTGATAATACATATAATTCCTGTAGTAATTCCTTGTCATTTAATTTAACAAAGGGAAATAGTAATATAACAGGTATTATTAAAAAAATTGATGTAGATTCTGTATGGGTAAATATTAAAATTATTGTAAATGAAACCAGTAATGCTATAACTGAAGGAATTGTTAAAGTAATATATAATGAAAATGTTCTTACAACATTTAATAATACATCTAATTCCACAGATTTACAATTAAATCTTACAGCTATTGGAACATATAAATTAACCCTACTTTATGAGGGTAGTGATAATTATAATTCCAGTTCAACTATAGTGATATTCACAATAGAAAAAACAGGGACAAATATGGTCTTAAAGTCTATAAATCCTATAATAAATAAGATGGTAAATATTAGTGGTATATTAACAGATAGTCATGGTAATAGTTTAGCTAATAATATGGTTATACTTAATATAAACAATAATATTGTAAAATTAACTACAAGTAGTATTGGTGAATATAAGTATCAATATAATTTAACAACATTTGATTTACAAAATATCACTGTAATGTATCAGGGAAATGATAAATATAATGCAAGTAATATTAGTACTACATTTAAAGCTACAAAAGATATTGTGAATATTGGTATTTCTTCAATTAAGGGGATAGTTCAGGATACAGTATTAATTCAAGCAGTAATTACAGACAATGATAATAATTATGTGGATGGTCAGGTTACATTTAAAGTAAATGGTAAAACTCTTCATGATCTAAATGGTAATATAATTTATGTAAATGTAATTAAAGGTATTGTGGAAAGTAAGATTGTTATATTACAAGGTAATTGGATTAACTATAATAATGGATTAACTATAGTTTATCATGGAACAAGTCAATACAAAGCTAAGCAAGTAAATACATCACTCATTGTAACAAAAAAAGATGCTAATATTAGTATTAATTCTATTTCAGCTAAAATTGGTGAAACTATAACATTAGAAGCATATATAAGTGATAATAATGAAAATGTAACTGATGGAAAAGTAGTATTCAAAATAAACGGTAAAACAATTAGGGATGATACAGGTAATGTATGTTATGTGAATGTATTAAATGGTATTGCACGAATTAACTATGAATTACCAAAGAATATTAAAACGAGTGTAATTACTTGTATCTATTCAAATACATTATATAAACGTGCTGAGAAAACAACTATACTTAATATAGTATGAATAACTGTTTTCTAATTTTATTTTATTTTTTTCTATTATGTTTATTCATTTAACAAAATTATTTTAAAAAAGTACTATTAGCATAAATTACATTATTAATACTATAATGAGGGTTATTATTTAAATTGTTTAGAAAATAATTATTAATTTTTCTGTATATAATGATATGGAAAACAATATCCTAGTTTTTGTAATTATTATAAGATAATTATCTAGTTTTAAATTAATCTATTTTTTCAAGAATTAGTTTTATTGAATTTAAGAATATGAAAAAGAAAATAATTTTATTTATCAATTTTTAGGATGCTTTTTTATTTTCTTTTTTTCGTGTTTCTACAAGTTAATTTTTTATGTTTTTCTATAAATAAGGAGTGGTGAGTTATTTTGTGTTATTAAAAGAATTTTTGTTAGTTTAAATAATAGGTGATTTTTCAATAGGGTATAAACTATAATATTAGAGGATGTAGTTTATATCTAAATTCTTTCAATCCCGTTTTTAACTCTTTGACTAGATATTATAAATTTAGGATTACCTAAATATCTTAGTCAATTTAATATATGCTCTTGGGAGTATATAAAGGTTTTGGTATACCTAAAAATTTCTAGTTTTCAAAAACATGAAAAATAAAAAAAATAATCAAAAAAAATCCAATTTAATTTAATAATTCAATATTTATTAAGTATTTTAAACAAAACATATAATATTAGTAACAAAATCCATAAGTACTAACACAACAAAGAGGAGGTGAAATAAACTATGAAAACTAATAAAACAAAAATAATACTACTAACTGCACTAATCATAATACTACTAACTACAATAACAACGATAAATGCAACAAACATACAAAATAACAATACAACACAAATAACCCAAAATATAACCCAAAATACAATTGAAACACAAAACACCAACTATAACACAACAATAAATAACATCAACAAAACAAAAAAACAAAATACAATAGAATCCAAAGAAAACAAAATATACATAACACAAGAAAATGCAAAAAACTATGAAGAAGAATACTTTGAAGAAAATACTACAATAATTATTAATGGAACAATAGAAAACTGCTACTATACAATAGATGTACCCAACATAACAATAACAGGAATAAACAATGCAACAATAAAAAACTCACAAATAGAAATAATCTATGAAGGATCAACATACATTTCAAACATAACATTCACAAGTGACAATACAAGTGAATATGAAACAATGATTAACATAGAATCAAATAATAATCTACTTGAAAACATAACAATACATGATAAAAAATACACATATCCCGAATCAGGATATAGAGTAATCAATATAAATGGAAATAACAACACAATACAAAATTCATACTTCAATGTTTCATATCCTGGAGTAAACATAGATTGGACAGAATATGCAGGAAAACGTAAATCAAATGTAATATTAATTACAGGTGACTTTAATACAGTAACAAATATTACAATGAACGTAACAGAAAGTGAACTTCTAGATAAAGATTATGGAACAATAGAAGCCCTAAGCATATTTGGTAACAACAACACCATAACATATAATAATATAGATGTAAAAGGAACTAGATTTATCTATGGAATAATGATATTCTATCATAACAATACAATATCACACAATAACCTAAACATAATCTCAGTAAGATATGCAAATGGGATATCATTAGATGGTAAATCATCAAATTCAACAGTAGAAAATAATACAATAAATGTAGTATGTGAAAATGGAGACTTGGAAAACACAACAAGAGATGACTCAGCCTATGGAATTATAATCATAGAAAGTGATTATCATGGATACAAATACAATATAACAAACTCAGAAACAACAAACAACTTACTAAAAGGAAATACCATAACTGGAAAAGCATCACAAATCTATGCAATAGAACAATTCGGTGGAAACTACACTCAAATCTCAGAAAACCATATAAACATCACAGGAAGATTAACAATGGGTGTAGGAATAATCGGATCAAACAGTCTAATATCCAACAACACAATAATCTCAACAGGATTATCTAATGAAACAGTAGCTTCACCAGATTTTCTAAGACCAAGAACAACAGGAATCTATGCCTACTTTGGAACAAACACAACAATAACAGATAATCAAATAATAACAACAAATGGTCCTGGAATGACATTTGAACACGAAGAATACTCCTCAGCAATAGGAAACCAAATAATTACAAATAACAATGATATAGACATTATAATAAAAGGAATAACAAATAAAACAGTAATTACAAACAATCAAATAGCTAATTATCACAATGGATCAATAGTAGATACAAACAATAATAACAATATTTACAATAATGAATACATACAACCTATAAATCCAACACACACTAACAACACAGAATTACCAGAAAATAATACTAAAGTACCAGAAAACAATACAAAAATACCAGAGAATAACACAGAAGTACCAAAGAATAATACAGAAGTACCAAAGAATAATACAGAAGTACCAAAGAATAATACAGAAGTACCAAAGAATAATACAGAAGTACCAAAGAATAATACAGAAGTACCAAAGAATAATACAGAAGTACCAAAGAATAATACAGAAGTACCAGAAAATAACACGAAAATACCAGAAAACAATACAGAAATACTAGAAAATAACACAGAAGTACCAGAAAATAACACGAAGATACCTGAAAACAATACAGAAATACTAGAGAATAACACAGAAGTACCAGAGAATAATACTAAAATACAAGAAGATACGCAACAACAAACAAATCAAACAATGCCTCAACAAGAAAATACAAATTCATCCACAATTATCAATAATACTATGGAAAATACTGAGATAATAAACGATACAGAAGTTATTAAAACCAATTCATCAAACATTGGTGAAACAGGTAGTAAAAATAATGAAAATAAACAGAGTAATTCAATTATATTGAATTCAGATGACTATAACACTGCAACAGTGGGTGCTACTTCAACAGTGGGTGCTGTTTATGAAGTATCTGAGAAAAAAAATAAGAATACTTTGACAAATATTATTAATCCATATTTTGTGGTATTTTTTAGTATAATATTAATAATTTGTTTCTTATATGGATTTACTAGAAAACACAGAGAATAATATCTTTTCTCTTAGTAATCCCTTCTTTTTTTTAAGTAATTTTTTTTTAAAATAAGTAATATATAGAAATAATATAAAAAAAGAAATTATATATTTCCTTTTTTCAACTTTAGGATGCTAATTTTTTTATCCCTTGTTTTCTACGAGTTTTATATATGATTTTTTATAATAAGGAGTAGTGAGTTATTGTTGTAAATATATTATTAAAAGTTTGATCTATAATAGGTGATTTTTTTTAAACTAATAGGTATAGGATATAGTTTATTTTATCAATACTTTTAATATTATTTTTTCTAACTCTTAACTAAGTATATTTTTAGGATTACCTAAATATCTTAGTCAATTTAATATATACTTCTCAGAGTATATAAAGGTTTTGGTATACCTAAAAATAAATAGATATTATAAAATAGAGTAAAACTTTTTATTTTCTATTTAAACTATTTAAACTAATTTTTACAATAATCAAAAATTTAATTTAAGAAATTTGGTACTTATTTTATTTTTAAACGTTTTATTTTATTCAAAAATTATTTTAAATACTATTATTATTTTAAAAAAAATTTGTTATGTGGATTTAATTAAAAAAATAAAAAAATGAGAATAACATCTAAAATGATGCTGATTGAGTACCTGAGTGAATAGATAGTTTCACAGTTTTAGTATCATTACTACCATTATTAGCTACAGATACAATACATTTATCTGGGTAATACTTAGAAGCACTACTTGCAGTAATTGAAATATAACCTTCTTGTGAAACAGTTGTGTTAATTGTTTCTCCATCATTTAAACTGTTACCATTTCTATAGTAATGTGTACTAACACTAACAGTTTCTCCTGCATGATTAGTACCTACAAAAATATTAGCACTACTCTTACTACTTAGACTAGAACCTGTGGTGATATCAATACGCTGAATTTCAATATCCGGAGTTAAACTGGTATTAGAGTTTTCAACACGATTACTGGTTATATTTGTATAATTGAAGTAGAAATAAAGACCACTTATTACAATTATTATTGTAAGAATAACACCAATTAGAATAAGAGCATCTCTTCTCATATATGTCACCTCTTTTATACATTTTTGATAAATTATTTATCTCTAATTTAATATTATTATTTTCTATTATATCAAATTTAAGGAAAGTAATTATTAAACTATGAAATTAAAATCTGTATTACATATAAATATAAAAACAAATAGATAATAATTAAATATAATTTAAGGAGGCAAAGATTTAAAATGAAAGGAATTATAGGAGCTATATGTGGTGATATAATTGGATCTAGTCATGAATTCAATCCAATTAAAACAAAGAAATTTAAATTAATAGATCATAAATCAACATTTACTGATGATTCAATATTAACATTGGCTGTTGCCAAATGGTTAATGGATGATGAACAAAGAACACTTTCTACATTAACAAAACTAGTACAAACATTCTCTAGAAATTATCCTGGTCGAGGTTATGGTGGACGATTTATGAATTGGATATTATCAGATAATCCTCAACCATATAATAGTTATGGTAATGGTTCAGCAATGAGAGTAAGTCCAGTATCATGGGTGGCTAATTCTCTTGATGAAGTAGAAGAATTAGCACGAAAATCAGCAATAATATCTCATGATGCACCAGAAGGCATTATTGGAGCACAAGCAACAGCAAGTGCAATATATCTTGCAAGAACTGGAAGTTCTAAGGAAGAAATAAAAGATTATGTAGAAAAAACGTATGATTATAATCTTAGTCGAAAATTAGATGTTATTAGACCAAAATATAGATTTGATGAAACTTGTCAAAAATCAGTACCTGAATCTATCATTTGTTTTCTAGAATCAGATAATTATGAGGATACTATACGTAATGCTGTAAGTCTTGGTGGTGATGCAGATACACAAGCAGCTATTGGGGGAAGTATTGCTTCAGCATATTATAATGTACCTGAAGAAATAGTTGACATGTGTGTATCATTACTTGATGATAATTTAAAAGAAATATTATATGATTTTAATGATTTTTGTATAGAATGAGTAATTATTGAATCTAATTTAATTATAATAAAAAATAGTCTTTTGAAGTAATAGAATTAAAGAAAATAAATGTATGTTTAGTTTTTTTTGGGAGTTTTTTTTATTTTCTTTATTTTTTTCTATATTTCATGTATATAATAAGGAGTGGTGAGTTTAATACTTTTTTTAATGTTAGTTTAATTTAAAGATGATTTTTTAAATACTATTATGTAGGAAGTAATTTATTCATTGTTTTAAGTATTTTAAACTCTGACTAAAATATATAATTTAGGATTACCTAAATATCTTAGTCAATTTAATATATACTCTTTGGAGTATATAAAGGTTTTGGTATACCTAAAAATAATATTTAATAGAATTCACTTAAAAAGACACTATTTATCCATACACACAAAAAAATCATATAATAACCATAATTAATAATTTTTTAAAAATAAAAATATATTTAAAACAATACTTATTAACATACAAGAAAAATAAAAAAATATTCAAAATAACAATACAAAAAAAATGAAAATAACATTCATTTTAACTCAAAATATTAAAATAAATTAGTATTATTAAAAATAACATGAATTAAAAGCTTAAATTCACAAAAAATATATTAAAATTAGAAAAACATGTTTAAAAAACCTAAATAAATAGGTAGTGAAAAGTAGTAAAATAAACCACTCCTCACAAAAAAATAAACCCACTTATTCTCTTATCCTAAGATAAGATAATACAATTTAACTTATTTATTTTAATCTTCAACAATTTCTCCAACATTATCACTAGCCTTAAGAGCTTCATAACAACGTTGACATAAAATCCTAGGCAATGTTTCATTAATTTTTTCAGATGGGAATGGATATCCACCAGTCCAAAGTTCAATTTCTTCATGAACTATATGATCTTCACATAATCCCATACCACAAACAATACAAATAGCAATAGCTTCTGTATCTTTACCTTCCTTAGCACATACATAACATTTCATAATAAATGTCCTCCATAATAGTAATTTAAATTGTATGAATAAAAATATAGTATCAAGTAATATAAATATTTTAGCCAAGTTAAATTTCAATATTTTATTATTTTCATACAATAATCCGCTATGTTAGAATTTATACCATATTTTTTTAAATTTAATAAAAATTAAATAATATATAATTTATTTTATTAAATAATAGACATACATAAAGCCATATATATAAGAAGGTCAACCAAAACTACTTTTTTTGAATTTAAAGAATAATATCCCTTCTAAATTAACTCATTGAAACCCATTTATTTCAACTAGTTTAAATTCAAAATAAAATCTGAAATCATGAAAAAATACTACATTTATAACGTTTAATCAAAGAATCAAATGTCCACCAAAAATAAAATTCATTAATGTAAACTTTTCTTTAGTTTACAATTGAACTAATATCTATGCTTATTAAAAGTTAAGTTTTGAATTTTAATGAACACTATGAAAATATTTCTCTCAAAAAAAATAAAACTAACAATATTTTATACTATCATGAATTTCTATTAGAAAAAATGTTATTTCCCGAATTATAAAACAATCCAGCACACTTTGCAAGTAGTGAAATCTACAATAGTTTTGTTGAAAGATACTTCCCAGAGGTAGCACAAGATGGAACCATGGAGCATTTCTTAACTTAAAACTCATGCAAACAATAATGCAAAACAAGCACACACAAATACAAAGAAGACAACAAATCTATAAAATAAACTATCAAAGATTACATTATGATGCTAACAAGTTACTAAACAATAAAAATATAAGAAACAATATACATAACACAGCAGAAATAAATAGAATACGAAGAACTACTACACAAGAACTAACAGATATACATGGACAAGTACTTGACAACCAAATACGACAAACACGAAATGGAATACAAAGAATTAAACCAGAAAGCATAATACATGATAACATGGATCATGAAAAGAAAATACAAGACATCCTCGATAAAAGAAAAAAATACATCCACAACACCAACAAACGATTAGAAAAGAACAAAGACAATCGTGTGAAGTGGAGGGGAGAAAGACTCAAAGACACACCAGCCAAATACAAAGTATGGAAATACACCCCCAACCCACGGACAAGACATGCATGTAATGATGGACAAACTATGGAATTGGAAGAAAAATTTATTATCCAGAACTGTAAAACAGGACAAGTTGATGAAATGGATTATCCTGGGGACTGGAAGGGAAGTTTAGAGAATACTATCAATTGTTTATGTGATCTTGAATTTACAAATACACCCCCAACACCAATTAGTGAAGAAGATAAAGAATGAATAAAGAACAATGTTGAAACAGAAGAAGAATTAGGCCGACGACAACAAATAAGAATATTACTCGAGAAAAATAGATATTTACGTGAAGGATATTATGAAGAAGATTTTCATCTAAAATGATAAATCAGAATACAATTGCTATAAACATATGAATCCTATTATTAATGGAAGTAAAAAATTAATTCCACATAGTATAGATGTATTATCTCAAAGATATGAAGTAGAATCACGAAAAAACAATAGATATACTAAAAAGCAGTTAGAAGCAATAACTAATTATACAAGAAATAGGTATTTTTCTGCATTCAATAGATGGCAACGAGAAGGACGAACTTCAGAAAGTATAATAAATATTGTAAATGACCCTGACCTTCTATTATAGGGAGAATCTTTTAAAAAAATTGAAAAAAAATTTAAGGAGATGGATGAAATTTTCCAAGAAATAGCTGTTCCTTTAAAAGAAGATACTATTTTTTTTAGAAAACAGTCCTATGGTACAGATGGTGAAAAAATAGGGGATATTAAAGAATGGAATAACACTACAAGTGCTGCGGCAATAGAAGAGGGAAGTGCTGGTTTTGATGGATCTCTTTTTGAAATGTATGTTCCTAAAGGAACAATGGTTGTACCAATGTTAAAAACAAGTAAATATCCTCAAGAAGCAGAGTTATTAATTATGCTCAATTTAGAATATAAAATTGATAAATTATATCCTAATAATGATCGAGAAGTAACTATAACACAAAATATTTCTAAAAGACAATAATATATAAATATAATCAATACATATTAAAATATAATTAAAATATAAGGAGGAATCATATCATGTTTCTTCATTCAATATGGGAAATGCAAAAAGAATTAACTAATCATAAAGAATATATTCCTGAAATAATAGAATATCTAAAACAATATCCTGATGAATTAAATTTATATGATTTATTATTGGATTATGATGATGTTTGTTTTAAGGAAGATAATGAAGAATTATCTGATATGATTAATGATTTCTTATATACGGACTATTATCAAGGATATCTTATGAAACAAAGAGTAGCTTCTAAAAGAGGAGAGTTAATTCTTCCTAAAGATTATCCTAAATGGTTTGTTAGTAAGTTTCCTCAGTGGAGGGATTTATTTATTTATTAATTTCTTTTTTGTTTATTTTGTTATTGTTTTGTTTAGTGTTTATGTTGTTTTTGTTGAACAGTTTATTTGTTTTTCCCTGTGTTTTGTTTTTATGTGTTGTACCTTGTTTAATGTGGAGTTGATTATTTTTTCTATGAATTTCAAAATAATAGTTAATCTTTTTAAAAGATTAGGTAATGTTACCCTAGAAGAATGTGGTATTGTTAGAGAATATACTTACAATTTCATTAAAGAACCAATCAAGTACAATGAATTTTGGTTATACATTGATGAACAATTATTTGTCTATGAACATGTACATCATATTAAATTAGACATAGATCTTGATAATGTATATGAGTGTAGCTTATATGTATCACATGATGAGAAAAGTGAATTGAGAAATAGAATTGATTTAAATCTTAAAAATTTAGATTATATCGACATGTTACAAATATATGACAAAACAAATGATTTCATATGATGAAGAAGCAGATGCACTAGTTCTAACAATACATAGTGAATATAAATTCCAAAATGTAATAGAACTCAGTGATAATCTTTTACTTGAAATTGATGTTAATGGAATTTAATAAGATATTATAATTTTTAGACTAAATTAAAGTTAACATAACCTCCCTCTATATTTTTTTTTATATTATTCTTTCATAGTGTTTTTACTCCTACAAGTTTTTGTTTTTACCAATGATGGTTTCAATATTATTTAGTTGGAATTCTGAGGTAAAAATAAAATAAGACTTTGTAACTAAACACTACAACAGTACTAGATGATAGGACTAAAAGTAACCATGAACGAAGAAGTAACGTATGTGAAATGCTGCGTTCTAGCTAGTGAACTTCCAGATTTCATAGACGACACACTACTAAGAAGAGAAGTAAAACTCATCTTCACCAACACCAAAAACCTAAATTTTGGCATTGATCACAAACGCAAATACCTCTCAGGGGTAGAGATTATTGAGAATTACATAAATCAATCCACAGAATTGATAAAGAGTATTTCAATACCAGTTGGGTCATGGATAAGGGTCCTAGTAATCATAATCAATAGTTTATAAATTTATATAATTCAAGGAATATCTTAATACTACTTAAATTATGAAAAATATAAATAGAATTATAAGTTATAGGGAATGATTATTATTATGGATATTATTGAAAAAAGTGAACCCCTATTGATTTTTACAGCAATTATCATAGCACTTTTACTAAAAGATGTTACAATAATAAATAATATAAGTCCAACATTAATCAACATATTTCTTGCATTAATGTTATTTACAGTATTTCTAGATATTCCTCTTAAAGATATAAGAAATAGTTTTAAAAATACGAGGTTCACAATAATAAGTTTATTAATAAATTTTATATGGACACCATTACTTGGATATATTCTTGGAAGTATATTCCTTAAAGAAAATGTAAGTTTATTCATAGGATTTTTCATGTTAATATTAACACCATGTACAGATTGGTATCTAGTATTTACAAAAATATCTAAGGGAAATGTGGCATTGAGTACATCTCTACTACCTATAAATCTACTATTACAACTAATACTATTGCCCGTATATTTACTATTATTTTTTGCAAATACAAATACAATACAATTATCGGATTTAGCAAATAGTTTAATAATGTTTATTATAGTACCATTTATATTAGCACAAATAGTACAACAAATAACAAAAAGAAAACAAGAGTTAAAACAAATAACAGTGAAAATTCAAAATATGCAAATAATATTTCTATGTATAGCAATATTTGGATTATTTAATACTGAAGCAACAAATCTACTTAATAATATAAATACTATAAGTATAGTGCTCATACCAATAATTTTGTTTTTTATAATAAATTTTGGAGTGGATTATATAATAGCAAGAAAAGTGAAATTCACATATAAAAACTATGCAAGCTTAACACTTACAACACTAGCTAGAAATTCACCACTAGCATTAGCTATAGCTATAAAAACATTTCCTCATAATCAGATAATACTTTTGGCATTAGTAATTGGACCATTAATAGAACTACCTGTACTATACTTAGTATCAAAAATACTATTACATATACGAGAAAATAAATTTAATGAAGTAACATCGCTGGATTAAATATCTCTTTTTTACTCTTTTTTAAAGTAGAATTCTATTTATTGTACTTTTTACACATTTAGGATATTAATTGATATTTAATTAAATCTAACTTAAATAAATAATATATAATCATGATAGAAGAATTAATAGGTGATTTAATATATATTTTAAGTAAAAAAAGTGGGAAGTTAAGAGGTATATAGTAATTTATACCATTCATAGTCCTGTTTACTATTAAAATGCTTTTTAAAGAGTTCTTCACGTTCTCGTATTAGTTTATCATACTTTTCTGGATTACTACTTCTAATATTTTTATTAAGTTCAATAATAATCTTATCAAGATATGAATCTAATTCATCTTTTTCATTACATTCAAGACAGTCAAACACGGATTCATCTAACTGTTTAAATTCATATTCTTGTCCTTTTTGTGTTAATTTTATGAGAAGAATTCTTTTATCCTCACAAGAAGATTCTTTAGTAATAAAATTCTTTTTTTCTAACTTATTTAAAATTTCATTAAGGGATGATACACGTATGCCTAGAATCTTGGATAAATCACTAGTTGAGATACCATCTTTTAATTTAAGCATTGCAATTACACGGCCTTGTCCTCTACTTATATAATTCATGCTTGACTGTTTAGTACACATCTTTATTTTTTTATCAAAAAGTTCATTTATAAATTGAATCTTATAATATAACTTATTATTTAACATGATGATAACCTCAACTACTACTTTTTAACATATTATAGTAAACTCCCCTAATATTAATTAATTCTTCATGTGTTCCTTCTTCAATAATTTGACCATTATCTATTACTAGTATTTTATCAGCATTTTGAATTGTAGATAATCTATGGGCAATAACAAAGCTTGTTCTATTTTTCATTAATTTATCCATAGCTTTCTGAATTAATTTCTCAGTTCTAGTATCTACTGATGATGTTGCTTCATCAAGTATTAATATTTCTTTCTGGGATAATATTGTTCTAGCTATTGTAATTAGTTGTTTTTGTCCTTGAGATATGTTATCAGTATCCTCATTTAATTGTGTATTATAACCTTCTGGAAGTTGTCTTATGAAATTATCAGTGTATACTTGTTTAGATGCAGATATTATTTCTTCATCTGTTGTATTAATATTTCCATATCTAATATTATTCATAATTGTATCACTAAATAGCCATGTATCTTGAAGTACCATTCCTATTTTAGATCTTAAACTATTTTTAGTATATTCTTCTATGTTTTTTCCATCTATTTTAATGGAACCTGAAGTAATATCATAGAATCTCATTAATAATTTAATAATTGTTGTTTTTCCAGCACCAGTTTTACCAACAATTGCTATTTTATCTCCTTTTTTCACATTAAAGGATAAATCTTTAATTATTGGTTGATTTTCATCATAACCAAAATACACATGTTCAAAACTTATTTCATGTTTAAATTCAGTTAAATTAGTTGTAGCTGTGTCTTCTTCATCATTATTTTCCAGAAATTCAAATATTCTATCAGATGCAGCCATTGCAGTTTGAAGTAGTGTCATTACTCTTGTTATTTGTTGAATAGGTCGTGTTAAATTATTTATGTATTGGAAAAATGATAATATATTTCCAACAGTTATTGATTGTTCTAATACAAGTACTGCTCCAAGCACTGCTATTATGATATATGCTAGATTTGATAGAAAACTCATTATTGGTCCACTAAGGCTTGAGAAAAATTGTGATTTCCATTCATATTCATACCATTTTCCACTTTCTTCTCTAAAATTTTCTAATGATTTATTTTCTCTATTAAATACTCTTATAATATCATGGGCTGTGAATGATTCTTCGATTATGGTATTTGTTCGTCCTTTGTAATTTAATTGTTTTTTAAAATACTTCTGTGAATACTTTGTCATTATTTGTATAACAATTATGGATAAAGGTACTAGTAGTACTGTTGCAAGAGCCATATAAGTGTTTATATAAAACATCATAACTAGTACTCCTACTATTGTTATAATAGCAGTCATTAGTTGTATGAATGTGGATGTTATGCCTGTTTGAAGGGAGTCCACATCATTTGTTATTCTAGATAGAATATCTCCTCTTTTATTAGCATCTAAATCACTCATTGACATACTTGTTATTTTATTAATTATCTGTTTTCTTAGAGTGTAACTTATATCTGTTGATATTTGTGTTAAGAACCAACTTTGAAGATAGGTAAATACTGCACTTACTATGTATAATATAACTGCTATTACAAGCAGGGAGTATAGTTGTTCAAAATTTATTGTTCCTGTATGATTTAATAACTTGTTTATTCCATCATAAATTAATGTTGTAGCATCACCAATTATTAATGGTCCTATCACTGAAAATGTTGTACTAAGTATTGCACAGATAAGTGTTATTAGTAATTTTAGTTTATAGTTCTTTAGTAAGGATATTATGTTTTTCACTGATTTTTTCATATCAACAGGTTTTTCTGGTAATTTTTGTGGTGGTCTTCCTGGTGGTGGACTCATTCTGATGCCTCCATATTATCTTGTTGTGTTTCTACTATTTCTCTATATATTTTACATGTATCCACTAGTTCATTATGTTGTCCTTTACCTACTACTTCTCCATTGTCTAGTACTATTATTTCATCTGCATCCATTATTGTGGATATTCTCTGTGATACAATAAGTAGAGAACTTGTTTCTTTAATATTACTTAATGCTTTTTTTACTTTACGTTCCGTGTTCATATCAAGTGCTGAGAAACAATCATCAAATAAATAGAAATCATGTTTTCCAACAATTGCTCGAGCAATAGATAATCTCTGTTTTTGCCCTCCAGAAAAGTTTGATCCACCTTCTTCTACTTTTTCATCTAATGACTTGATAAAATCTACCTGTGCAATATTCAATGCATTTTCTATTTCATCAATTGTAATATTTTCTGCACCTATTTCCATATTTGATTTTACTGTTCCAGAGAAAAGTAATGCTTTTTGTGGTGCAAGACTTATTTTTTCACGAAGAACTTTTAAACTATAATTCTTTATATTTATATTGTTTATGAGTATTTCACCGTCTGTTACATCTTGTAATCTTGGAATAAGATTTAATATTGTTGATTTTCCACTTCCTGTTCCACCTATTATTGCAGTTATTTTACCTTTTTCTAGTGTGAAATTAATATTTTTTAATGTTTCTTTTTCACTTTCAGGATACTGGAAGGTTACATTTCTAAATTCAAGTTTTGAATTTTCAGGAATATGTCTACTAGTGCTATTATTATCATTTATTGTAATTTTTGTGTCTAATACTTCATTTACTCTTCTAATGGAAACTAGAATTCTTGGAAGATTAATCATAAATCCACCAATCATTACAAATGATGTTACAATTTGTGTTGAATACTGGATAAATGCTATTAAATCACCAGTAAGTAATGTTCCATTTAATGCTGAAAATGATCCAAAATATAATATTAAAACAACCATTAAATCAAGCACTAAGTTCATAGATGGAAGTAGGATTAACATTGAACGATATACTCTTAGGTTAGTTTTAAGGTAGTCTTGATTTATTTTATCAAATCGTTTTCTTTCATATTCTTGTCTTATGAATGCTTTAATTACGGGCATTCCAATTAGTATTTCACGTGAAGTTCTGTTGATTTTATCAATTATTTCCTGTATTTTCTTAAAATAAGGCATTACACTCATAATAACAATTATTAGTAGTACTAATACTGTTATGAATGTTACTACGATAATCCATGTTAAATCTGTTTGTAGTTCAAATACTTTTATTATACTTCCAATTCCTAGGATAGGTGCAAATAACATTGTTCTAAATATTAAACCTAGAATGTTTTGTATTTGGTTGATATCATTTGTTGAACGTGTAATAAGGGATGATCTTGAAAAATGATTTAGTTCATGATTTGAGAATTTTAATACTTTATCAAATACTATTTCTCTAAGATCTCTTGCATATGATGATGATAATTTACTTGAAAAATAAGAATTTAATATTGTTGCAAAAATGGAAATAATAACCATTATTATCATCATTTCTCCTGCTTGATATATTATTGTAAAATTTGTATTTTGTATTCCATTGTTTACTATTTCTGCAGTGTATGATGGTAGTGTTAGTTCACAGTATACTTGTATGATGAGTAATATTATTATTATACTAATTTGTGGAATTTGTTTTTTTAATGGTTCCACTATTTTTTTCATAATTTTCTCCTTAAATATTTATTACAGGTACCTGTATATTGTTCATATTATATAAAGATGATGATATGAAATTCAAAATCCAGAAAAAATAAGAATTAAAACTAAATTATTAAAAAATAAATTCCTTAAAAAAGGGAGGTTAAAATAAGATAAAAATTTAATTTTATCTAATAATTCTATTCTGATACATAGAATAATTCATCATCAGTGAATGTTTTGTTTAAAACGCCTAATTTATTTTCTATTGTTATAAAGTCACGTATATTTTGTTTGTATGTATCATTTAATCCAACAACCCAATTCATATTGCTTAATGTTGTTTGTTCTAGGGTTGCATTTGGTACAATAGAACTTGGTAAGTATTGTACACTATTATTTGCATCATCAATTAATTGTTGAGTTGCATTGGATTGAATTTCAAGATATTTTTTAGCTACATCAGGATGTTTATTTAGGAAATCATCACTCATTGCTACTACACAACATGGATGGTTTTCAATAATTTCTCCTGATCGTTCAACAATATATCCGCCATTACTTTCTGCAATTGACACATATGGTTCTGGTGTTACCATTGCATCAATTTTTCCATTTCTAAGTGCATCAGTTAATGTTGCAACATTCATACTTGGTGCATTTACATCAGAAAGGGACATTCCTTCTTCTTCAAGAGCATATTGTAAGAGCATGTGTTGGATAGATGCATCACCAATTGTTGCTACTGTTTTTCCTTTTAAATCAGATAGTGATTGTATACTTGAATCTTTTGCTACTATTCCACTACCTTCGGTTTGTACTCCTGCAACAATTTTTACTGGTACTCCTTTTGCTTTAGATGAAAGGAAAGGTGTTATTCCAACGTATCCTACATCTACATCCCCACTTGCCATTGCACTCATGAGGTCTCCACCATTACTGTATTCATGTAATTCTACTTTAAGTCCTGCATCTGTAAACATTCCAGAAGCATTAGCTACAAATAATGCTGCATCATGATCTGATGGTTGATATCCTATAGATATTACATCGGAATCTGATGAATAAGTATTGTATGCATATATTGCTCCTATTATGATTAAGATAGCTATGATAATTATTCCTATATGTTTTTTCTTAACCATGCTTTTTCTCCTTGATTATTATAATATTTTTATTATCTTTTTTATTAAATATATCCCATCATTATTATATAATAACAATAGTTATATTAATACTTTATGAGCATATATTTCCTAACATAATATACATACAATGATTATTATAAATATATAAAGGGATGAAAAAGATGAATTTATGGGATAAAATACAGGACATATGCAAAAAAGAAACAACAATTTATGGAATAGCAAATATGAACTCTGCAAAAGAATATCTAAATAAAGAATATCCTTCTCTAAAAACATATCCCTACGCTATATCAATAGGAATAAACATACCAGATAAAATAGTAGACAATATCGAAAATAAATATGGTGAAATTGACTATTTAAACACATACAACAAAACAAATAAAAAACTAGATAAAATAGGACAAAGAATAGAACAAACAATACAAAAAAATGGATATAAAGCAAAACAAATACCTGCATCAGACATAGTATCCAAAGAAAAACTAATAGGAGACATGTCTCATAAACTAGTAGCAAACCTTGCTGGACTTGGATGGATAGGAAAAAGTTGTCTACTTATAAATCCCTATTATGGTCCCCGAATAAGATGGGCAACAATACTAACTAATGCACAACTACAATATAACAAGAAAATACTAAGCAATAAATGTAATACATGTAGATTATGTGTAGTAAATTGTCCAGCAAAAGCAATAAAAAATGTAAACTTTAAAAAAGAAGACCCTAGAAGTGTACGATATGATGCATATGCATGTAATAATCATTTCAAAAAACTAGAAAGTGAAGGTAGACCAAAATTATGTGGTCTATGTGTAAAAGTATGTCCATGGGGGTTAGTAAATAAGAAAAGTAGAAACTAATTTTCTTATAAAAATGATGTATAGTTTATAGAGAAAACTCAACTAAAATGCCATCAGGATCTTCTAAGTTAAAGTAAGTAGGTTTTTGACCCTCATCAATAATATTAGATGGACTATAACCTAGAAGAAGAGCTTTTTTATGTACATCTTCAAGAGGAACATCTACTTTAAAACTCATAGTCAAGGATTTAGTTTCAACTTTAGGAGTATTTTCAAAATCAATTAATTCAATCATAGTTTCACCAGCATCATTAGCTAAAAAAACAATTTTTCCCATAGGAGTTTCAATAGTTCTTTGAATACTTAATTTGACTAATTCTTCATAGAATTTCAATGATTTATTAAGATCCCTTACCATAATTGTAATATAGTTAAATTTCATAAATTTACATTCTCCATTAATTATTATATATTTAATTTTAGATGTTCATTCTATTAAATTCTTATTTTAATATTAATTCTCTAATAAAGTTAGGTTAAACTAAAAATATATTAACTGTGAATAATAAAATATACATAAATAAAAAAAGGAAAGATTTACTTTGATAATAACAGAAATAGCAGGATATTTAATACTAATAGAATTTATATATGCTCTTTATTTATTTCCAAAAGCATTAGGGGAATCAAGAGGAGCATATCGTGAACCTGCAGATCCTTTCTTTGGAAAAATGAAGGAAGATTGTAGGTGGATTCATGGAATTACATTTAGATCAGCAGCAATAGGCTTTATTATACTAATACCTCTATTGATTATAATACAAGAAGTTTCACAAAAATATATTGGAATACCAGGTTCTGCATTACTAATATTATTAATAATATTAATTGTAAAATATTATGAAAGAAATAAAACAAAAGCCAATAAAATAGAAGCAGATATGAAAAATAAAGCAGAAGGTAGATTAGTTAAAAAATAAATTTATCTCCTTCTCCTTTAAATAATTATAGACTTTTAAAAAATATTATTTATCATATAATTCATCTAATTTTTCATTCAATTCATCATCAGATAAATCATCTTCACTTTCATTATCAGTATTAGCAAATCTTTTTAGAACATCTTCTTTATGATATTTCCATTCATGTTCAATTTTTTCTTGAACAGATTTATCAACTTCAATTATAGGACCTGTGTAATTACAATTATAGCAAGACCACATTGACCAGTTCTGGGGAATTATCCATTCAATATTATCTGAACCACATCTAGGACAAACTTTTATTTTCATCTTTAATCACTTAATAATCTATGTATTTAATATCAAGTTTCATATATTATAAGAATTTCTATTTTTTTTAAAAAAAATTTAATAATGATTAATCATATATAAATTATTATACATAATAAACAAGGAGTAAATAATGAATAAAACAGAACTTGATAAAAACATGTTAAAAAAATGTAGTGAAATTATAGAACAGCTACGAAATACATGTCCATTAACACATTGCATAACAAATTATGTAACAATTAATGATTGTGCAAATGCAGTATTAGCAATTGGTGGTTCCCCTTCCATGGCAAATGAAGCACCTGAAATAAAAGAGTTTGTAGAAATTGCAGGTGCTACTGTGATAAATATGGGAACATTGCTTGAAGATCAAATAGAACCAATGAAAATTGCAGCAACACATACAAAAAAAACAGGCACTCCTCTAGTATTAGATCCTGTTGCAGTAGGAGTTACACAACTAAGAAATGATGTAACGGTAGATTTAATAGAACAATCATCTGTTTCTGTTATAAGAGGAAATATGTCTGAAATTAAAGCTATAGCTAAATTATTTAATATAATAACAGAATCAGTCATGGCTAAAGGAGTAGATGTAGCAGATTCAGATGTTATTGGTGAAGATAATATACAAGAAAATGCTTCAATAGTAAAAAATATTGCAAAAAAACTAGATACTGTGATAGCAGTATCCGGTCCTGTAGATATAATATCTGATGGAAAAGTAGTGTATATAATAGATAATGGTGATGCAGTAATGTCAAAGATAACAGGTAGTGGTTGTATGTTAACTTGTGTTATAGGTTCATTTACAGCAGTCACAAATCCCTTAGAAGCTGCATTAATTGGTAGTCTTTCCATGGCAATAGCTGGTGAAAAAGCTAAAGATAAAATGGAATTAAATGATGAAGGTTCTGGTTCTTTTAGAACATATCTTATAGATGAATTATATAAAATGAATAAAAATAGTATAATAGAATATGGAAAGTTATATAAATTAAAGGAGGAAAACTAGATGATAACAGCAGATTTTTCTATATTACCTGTAGGTATAGATAATACGGAATGTAAAGAATTTGTAGCTAAAGCAGTGCAAGCAATTAAAGATTCTGGATTAAATTATCAATTAACTGGTATGGGAACTCATATTGAAGCAGAAAATTATGCTCAATTATATGATGCAATAGCAAAAGCACAGGAAGCTGTATTTACAGCTGGAACTGATAGAGTATATACTGTTATAAAAGTTGATGATAGAAGAGATCGTGAAAATAGAACTCTTAATGCAAAGATTAAAACAGTAGATGATATGTTAGAATAATTATTTTGTTATTTTTTTATAGTTGAGGGATATAATAATTAGTTTTAATCAATAATTAATAATATACTCATGGTTTATGTATTAATTCATTAACTCTATTTTTTTATTAAAAATAATATACCTCATATATATTTAATAAAATAAATAAATCCTTTTTACTTATTTTTTCAGTAATCCAAAATAACATCCCTATTTCTCAAATTTAATAAAAACTTTTTAATTCTATTAATAATAAAACTAGTATTAATAAAATAGAGTGATATTAACATGACTTCACGAATATATTGTTCCTTATGTGGCAAAGAAAACTATGTATTACAACGTTACTGTTGTAATTGTGGTAATATCTTGAAAACATATAGAATAGAATCAAAAAATACATGTTCTTCATTAGAATATCTTATAACTGAGAAAAATAAAAATAAAATACTAAATACTGAAATAACTGATGAAATATACACTAAAATAATAACAAATATACGCGATATGGGTCTGATGAATTTAAATTTCACAAGTGATGATACAACCTTTGATAAAATTGTGAAAATGACAAGACAATTCTCAAAACTTCATAATGAAAAACAATGGGGAACATATGGTTATTATCATTTTAATAATATAATAATTGATAATAATTATAATGAAGCAATGAAGATATGTACATTAATTCATGAATTATCTCATCATTTATATAGTGAAATTTTTGAACAATTACTTATGTATATCTTTGATTCAAGAAAAACTGATGCAATAGAAGCAATAGTTCAATACACAGTTATAGAAAATCCGTATTATGCAATTGGAAATGAATACTTAGCTTATACAACAGAAGGATACTTTATGAATAATGCAATGAAAGATTATGCTTCTATATTAAATATACTAAATAAGCATCAATTGGATATGAATCGTGTAGGTAACATGTATATTATAGGTAATGCAGTAGCATATGATGTGATTAAGATATTAGAAGGTATAATTGATGTAAATCTTAAAAAAGAATTGTCTTATATGTGTAAAAAGTATAATTTAATGCCTTCTAGAGATAATAGGGAATTAGATAATGTTCCCTTAATTAAAGATAATGTTGAAAAAGGAAAAAGACTTAAATCAATGCTTGTGGATATTTTTAATTTCTTCTTACATAATGACTATAATGATGAATTACTCTTTAATCTAATGCAAGGATTTAAGATGGCTAATCAATAAAATAGATGTGAAATTAGTTATTCAAGTAATTTCATAACTTCTTCTTGATTTTCATATGTATTAATAATATATTTTCTATTTCTAGTAAGTTTATTTATATTCCTAAGTACTTCTGATTCTATAATGTTTATTGATTTATTAGTTAATAATTCCAATAGTTTTTTAAATATTTCATCTTCGCTAATAATTAGTTTTGGTAACTTTATATCTTGAACTGCTTTTAAAAAGTAGGCATTTAACTTTGTATTGTTTAATTCATAGTCTTCAACTATTTTTTTTATAGTTTCACTAATAAAGGGAATAACTGGATGATATGTATTTGTTAATTCATTATCTTTCCAGGGATTAATATCACATATAAATATTTTAAGAAGTAATTCCAGTTTTAAATCTATATTTTTAATAACATCATATATTATGTATTCATTAAGCAAGGTATTTCTGTAAGATTGCCATTTAAATTCATTTAAATATTTTTTTTCATATTCTTTTAGAAATATTATTCCAATTTGAGGTAGAGATAGTTTATTCTTGTTTGCTTGGTATATTTCTTCAAATTCATTTGGTGTATATTGTTTTAAAAACTTATTATAAAAAAATATTTGTGGATTTGATGCTATTAATGTTAAACCCGTATTTGACACAGAATAAACTCTTTTTTCTAATATTTCATCTACTATTTTTGTATCTAAGTTATTGATCAATGTTGTAATTAATGTTTTCTTATCACCATTTGAATTAAGATTGTATTTTCTTGTTATGTTTCTAAGTTCTTCAATGTTATATAATTCTCCAAGTGTATAATAGTTAATATCTTCTAATTCTTGAGTTATAATTAAATCCGTGTTAATCATGAAATATTCTAATTCCTCACGAGTAATATTATATTTTGTAAATAATGATTCTTCAGGTCGGTATAGGTTGAATGGTTTATTATCTAATAATATAAGATATGTTATAATAGCATATAATCTATTTATATTACCATTAGTCATATTATTCTTATTTTTATCAAATAGTGTGGTAGAATTATTATCTGGTGAATCTGTAGTTAGATAACCAATTACATTACTTGATATATAGCCTGTTTTTTCACCACAATTATGACAGTAGATATCATTATATAATATAATATTATTACATTTTGAACAATGCATTGTTGTATGTTTTTGATTATAGAGATAAATAAGATATTTTTCGTTTTCATCAAGAGAATAATCATAAACCTGTTTTAGTCCCTTATTTTCTAAGATTTGATTAATCAACTGATTCAAATGATGTTTAAGTTCAGAAAATGGGATATGATTATTATTATATTCAAAATATAATTGATTTCTTATATTAATTCCATCTACTTCTGTTAATCCTAAGTCTTTTAAATAATTTATAAAAAGAATTCCCGTAGTCAAATTATCTATTTCATTATTATAAGCCATAATACTATAACCTTTAGATATTTAGTTACATATTTTTATTTCATATTATGTTCTATATAGAGTATAATGTTTTCTATTATAATTAGTTTCCTAAAAAAAATGAAGTGTTTGTGGAGGTTAAGGGGGGAGTTTAGACATCAATATAATTCACATCATTATCTCCAAAAATTGAGAGAATTCCTGATATAATTAACCATATACCTACAACAATACCAAGATATAGAGGATTTCTAAGGAAAACTCCAAGAATAATAAATAAAATACCAAATATCATTGATGTTAAACCCATCATACTAAATGGTTTAAAGAATTGTCCTGTAATTAAATTAAATATTCCAAATATAATCATTAAAATACCTAAAAGATATATTATAAAACTTATAATTGCAGAAACCACGGCAGGATTAAATATCAGTATCCAACTAAAAATTATACATAGCAATGCTAAGATAATAGAAGCAGATGCTAAAACACGGCTAACAATAATTTCAGTTACACCGGATATAAATAGAATTACTGCAATAATTAAAAATAATAATCCCATAATTATACCAACAGTTTTAATTGAAGTTACTGGAAATAAAAATGCTATTATACCTAGTAAAATCATTATAAGACCCTGCTTATTATTATCATTAAATTTAGGTAAATTCATACACATATCACCTTTTATAATTTCATTGTTTAATCTAACTATTAAATGTATAATTATATAAATATTTCTAATATTTTTTTTTAAAAAAAGTGAAAAAAAATTCTATTCATTAATTAAACAAATTCCAGTAAGGATATTCCAGATAATAATCATATATATTGCAAATCGTTCAAAAAGGACCTTAAATATATTCATTGTAGGAATATTTAATGATACTATCATTAAAATAATACTTATTAATCCAATGAATCCAAGTAATGTAATAAGTTTTTTATAAACTTTATTGAAATTCACGGATTTTCCCATAACTATTAAGAGTAGATTTCCACCAATAATAAACATGAAATAAGAGGTACTTATAGTTATAATAACTTCTGAAATTCCAGTATAATAACATCCAAGAAGTATAGCCCCAACACCTGTTATAATCATTAATGGATAATAAAATATTTCAAATCTATTAATACGTTTATTAATTTCTAAAAAACATCCAATTAATATCATTAATCCTAACAAAATAAAAGCAATACTTATTAATATAGACTGTGATTCTATATTTAATTCATGAATAATTTGACCAGAATTAATACTCACATCTACTATGGGCTGATATAAGTAAGCATTACTAATAGATGTTTTACTAGTAATTGTCATATATTCTACTAATAAATAGTATATACTGACAAAAATAAATAAACTTCCAGTAATTTTACGTTGTAGTTTTTTCTTATTCATATATACTACTTTATTTTTCATATTATGTTAATTTTATAGATCAAAAGATTATTATGTAAATATACCTTGAGTGTCCATCAAAAATAAATTCATGTAATATTTTCTTTATTTTACAATTAAAGTAATAGTATCACTTATTAAAATTTAATTTTTGATTTTTAGCAAACATCATGGATTAAAAGATATATCTATATTTTTAATAAAATTTACCATAAATCATCTAATTCTTCAGGATTATAACTATCCATATGAGGTCTATCATCACTGATTTCATCAACAGATGGTAAATCTTTAAGTTTCATTTCAATAAGCCATTCATAATAATGAGCTAATGTTAAACCACTAATATTTCTACAAACTGCTCTAGCACGTCTTTGAAGTTCTGGATCTATTTCAATATCCATTTTCATAAAAAATCACTTCTTATAATTAATAGTTAATCTTTATATTCTTTTTCGATAATAATTGTTACAGGACCATTATTTGTTAAACTAACATTCATCATAGCACCAAAAACACCAGTTTCAACATGAATTTTTTCAGAACATTTTCTACAATAATACTCAAATAATTCTTTAGCATCTGATGGTTTCATAGCCTTGGAAAATGAAGGCCTATTATTATGGCTAACATCACCATATAATGTAAATTGTGGAACAAGCAGTAGTTGACCATCAACATCTGAAATAGTTTTATTCATACGTTCATCATTATCTTCAAAAATTCTTAGTTTAAGAAGTTTACTAACAAGATAATCTGCTTCACGAGTAGTATCATTACATCCAATACCTACAAGTACCATGTATCCTTTATTAATTTCACCTACAATTTTTCCATCTACTTCTACACTAGCATTATCTACTCTTTGAACTACAAGTTTCATGATTCTTCTTCCAAAATTAAATTATAGTATAAAGTATATGACTAATAATATTTAAAATTAGGACACTTAGGAGGGGATTAAATATTATAATTACTAACTACTATTTTTTTCAGAAAGAGTAGATTAGATTTATAAAAAAAATAAAATAAAAGATAAAATATCTTATTTTATCCTGTTTATATCTGGTTTTTCTTTAAATAATAATGCTGCAAATATAATTACAATAACTGATCCAACATTATGTACAAGAGCACCTGTAATTGGTGTAAGTATTCCCATAATTCCAAGAATTACAGCTATGATATTTAATGTCATAGCAAATAGGATTCCTCTATCAATTGTTTTTAATGTTTTCTTAGACATGTGTAGTAAATAGGGGAGGTATTTTATATCATCATTAATAAAGACAATATCCGCAGAATCAATTGTAATGTCACTTCCCACATCACCCATTGCTACACCCACATCTGCTTTTTTAAGAGCTGAAGCATCATTTATACCATCACCAATCATCATTACTTTTTTAAGTTCTCTTTGTCTATTTTCAACATATTCTAGTTTAGTTTCAGGTAGACAATTTGCTTGTATTTTTTCTATACCTACTTGGTATGATATGTCTTTTGCAACTTCTTCGTTGTCTCCAGTAAGTAAGATTGGTTCATAGTGGTTCTGTTTTAAGTTATTTATAGTATTTTTCATTTCTGCACGTGGTGTATCTTGAATCATTAGAACTCCTAGGAATTTATTATCATAATATGTGTAGATTACAGTAGATCCCCTAAATTTACATATTTTAGAATCTATATTTGGAATTAGTATGTTATAATTTTCAAATAATTGTTTATTACCTATTAGACAAGGTTTATTATTCACTTTTCCTTTTAATCCCATACCTAGTTCTATTTTGAAGTCTTTCACATCATATAATGAATCAAAAGTATAGTTTTCATTATAATAATTGATTATTGTTTTAGATAATGGATGTTCGGAGTATGATTCAAGGGAAGCGGTTATTTTCAGGAATTCTTCGTCATCATCTGTTAAACAAACTTTGTTTATAACTTTTGGTACTCCGGATGTAATAGTTCCTGTTTTATCAAATAATATTTTATCTGTTTTATATAGTGTTTCTAATTTTTCTGCATTTTTAACAAGAATTCCATATTTTGATAAATTTCCAATTGCTGCTACTATTGCTGTTGGTGTTGCAAGTATTAATGCGCATGGACAAAATACTACTAGAACTGTCACTGCTTTTGTTACATCTTTAGTTAATAAACCTGTAAGTATTGCTGTTCCAAGAGATGCAATTACTATGTAGTTGGCCCATTTATCTGCTTCTCTTATAACTTCACTGTCTTGTGTACTTACATTTTCAATTAATTTAATTAATTTTTGTAATGAGTTATCTTCACCATTTTCTGTTGCTTTAATAATTAGTGTTCCATAGTTATTTATTGTTCCAGCATATACTTCATCATCTACTGTTTTATCTACAGGTAATGATTCTCCTGTAAGAATTGACTGGTTAACTGAACTATTGCCTTCTATTATAATTCCATCTGTAGGAATTGTCTCTCCAGGTAATACTTTAATGGTATCATCTATTTTTAGTTTTAATGCATTTATTTTCTTTTCAGTCTTTCCTTGGATTATTCTAGCTGTTGTTGGTTGAAGTTCAACTAATTTTTCAATTCTTAATTGTGTAGAGGATACTGTGAATTCTTCAAGTAAACTTCCAATTTCCATAATTAATGCTATTTCACCTGCTGCAAATACTTCTCCAATAAGTAGTGATGCTATTATTCCTAGTGATACAAGTATATCTGCTTTTATATCATGTTCATAGATTAATGCTTGTATAGCATAGTAGACTATTGGGACTGCACATAAAATTACTGCAATCCATGCAAAGTTGAAGTTGTATATTGTTATGTTATTAAAGCTTATGATTAAGGCTATGGTTGATATTATTATTCTTAATATGTCTGTTTTAAATTCTTCTATTTTCTCATTCATTGTTCACACCTTTTTTGGGAAAATATTATTGTTTATCTATTTGTTTTATAGGTAAGTAAAATGGTTTTAATTCGTATAAATATAAGTAAAATAATCCAAATAAGAAAAATATGGCTAAACTTATGTGTATTATAGAATTACCTATGATTTTTATTATTTGATTCATATGTTTCATCTTTTTTGAGTATATTTTTTAAGTTTATTGTTAGTAATCAAGTATTTTGTATTAGGTGTAATGTTTCTTGATTTATTGGGGAACTAACAAATATACCTATACCCCTATAGGTATATAATATTAGTATTAAAACTAGTAGTATTTAAAGATATTTTCGTATAATATAATGATAATTAAGAGAAGTTAAAAAAATTTAAGTTTACTTAAATTCATAAAAATAATTGAACTTTATTAAAAAAAATTGAAAGAATGAATATATACATCTAAACCCTATTCTTTCATGATTATATTTTATTTTGGATATACATTTGGTCCTTTTATTGCAGTGTTATTAGTATATGTGTTTTTAGATTCTATTATTGCTTTTTTGGTAAATGCTGCGCCCCCATAGTTTGCATGGTTTTTAATGAACTTGTTTCCAACTACATTACATGTTATTCCATCATTATAGAGTCCTCCACCAAGGGATGCATTACCACTTACAATATTATTACTGGTGATGTTCATATTCTTTGCATTGAATATTGTTCCACCCATATTTGCTTTATTTCCTGTGAAGTTACTATTTTTTACTGTGAAGTTTCCTATATTATAGATTGCTCCTCCACTTTTACTTGCAACACAATAAGTTATAATATCACTGTCTACTGCTACTGTGTTGTTAGAGAATATTGCTCCTCCATACACTGCCTTGTTTCCAGTCATTTTGTTGGATTTAAGTGTTACTATTCCTTTGTTTGCTACTGCTCCTCCAGTTTGTGAAGCATTATTATAACGGATTGTGTTTTTCTGGATGAGTACTACTCCTCCATTATATATGGCTCCACCATATTTTCCACGATTAGACTCAAATGTGTTACTGGTAATTGTTCCATTAGCATTATTAAACATAGCTCCACCTAGTTGACCAGCAGTGTTTAATGCAAATTTATTTGATGTTACTGTGATATTTCTTGCATTATGTACTGCTCCACTCCACTGGTTGGCAGTGTTTTGTGTGAAATTGTTATTTTGTATGTTCATTACTCCAAAGTTGTAGATTGCTCCACCATTTTTAGTCACATGATTGGATATGAAATAATTATTATTAGTTATACTAGCATTTCCACTTGAGTATATTGCTCCTCCAAATGCTGCGGAATTATTTGTGAAATTATTATATTTTAAATTAATATATCCTTTACTATTTATTACTCCACCAGAATTTAATGCATTATTATTGATAATCGTGTTATTATGTAGTGTTAAATTACCTTCATTAAGTATTGCCCCACCATAACGAGCAGTATTTTCTTTTATTGTACTGTTAGTCAGTGTAAGATTTCCTTTATTTATTATTGCTCCACCACTTGTAGCATTACCTTGTTTAAATAAAATATTGCTAATTTTTAAGTTGTAACCCTGTGCTATAGATAATATCTGATTTTTATATAATCCATTGAATATAATATTCATTCCAGGATCACCCACAATTTGCAGTACTTTAATGGGTGTGGTTTTACTATTAATTGTAATTGGTGTTGTATATGTATCAGTGGTTTTATTATTTATTGTTACAAGATGTATTATTCCATTATTAGTTACTATTTTAAGTGCATTAGTTATATTTGTAGGATTAGTTCTTGTTTTTCCATTACCTCTTGCATTACTATTTACATATACATCTACCAATCCACTAGATATGAATGTGGTATTTGTTCTATAACCAGTATATGTAATATTTCCAGAATATGTTACTTGAACATAGTATGTTCCTATTTCTGTAAGATATACTGTTGTATTAAATACACCTCTATTGTTAGTAGTTAGAGTATATGTCTTGTTATTTATAGTTAAATTGATTGTTTGATTAGGTAGTACTTCTGATGTATATAAGTTTAGTAATCTACCCTGAATTTCTAAGTTATTGTATATTTCCTGATTAAATATTCCATTTAATTCAATGTAACTTATTTTTTGTTCTATATCTACTTCAGTAGTATTTTCAGATTGAGTATATTTGTTATTACCCATATATTTAGCTGATATACTTATTTTATCGGATTTAGTGGTTATATAATTATAGACATAGACTCCATTATTATTAGTTTTAATGTTTATAGTGTTATTTTTAATTACTAATTGTATCGTTGCATTAGGTATTATTGCACCATATTCATCAGTAAGTGTACCATTAATTGTTAGGTTATTTCCAGCAGTTATTGGGTTTCTATATTTGCTAATAGAGAGTATTGTATTTACTTTACTAACATCAATTATTGTTTCTTCATAAGAGTCTAGATATTGTTTTATTCCATTAAATTGAACTTTTACTGTTATTAGACCTACTTTTGTGGGTATTGTTGAATAATTATATGATCCTGTTGTATTGGTTTTTAGTTGAATTATGTTATTATTTAGATTTAATGTTATTAATTGGTTAGCTATACCAATTCCGTTCTTATTAAGTAGTTGTCCTTTTATTGTTATGTTTTCTGCAAGTGTTATTGTCTGTTCTGTATCTATTGTTAATGTTGTAATCATGGGTTCTACATCAAACCAGGTTTCATTTTGTGTGGGATTATAAGTAGTATCTCCTTCAAATAATACTGTTACTATTACAGTAGTCACATTACTTGAAATATAATTATAACTATACATGCCATCTTTATTGGTAGTTACATTTACATCAGATTTGTCTGTTTTAATAGTTATTGTTTTATTAGATAATCCTTTATTGTCTGTATCAGTAAGTATTCCTGTAATTACTTCTATTTCTCCGATACTAATTGAATCCATAGCTTCATTTACTGTTAAGTGTGTATTTTTCTTATTATCTGTATTTTGAATAGTTTCTTGCTGATTTTCTTTCAATGTTTTTTCTATATTTTTATTTGTAGTTGTTATTTGGTTTATATGAGTATCACTGGTATTGGACAGAGAAACTACTTCAGTATTCTCAGAGGCAGTTATGTTATCAGTTGCATTTACTGGAGAGAATACTATAAATAATATCATTATCGTTGTAAATAAGAATAATGGTTTTATATTATTATTCATTATATATTTTCCTCCAATTAGGGGTTATATTTTAAAATTTAATAGTTTTTATTTGATTTTATTCTACTTTTAAATTTTTTTTAAGCTATATTTTTATTTGATTAAAATAATATTAATTTTTATTCATTTTAAATTAATAATAAATATATATGTGATATAAATTAAATCTAATAATGTTAATACATTATATTTCATCTACTTTTTATTAGATACTAAAATAATTTAATATACTATTTTTAATTAATTATTGAGTTTACTATTATATAATAAAGAGATTTCATGAAGTATATGTAATAATATTTGAAGGAAAAATGATATTATGAATTGGAATTTAGATTATACTGATAAGCGAGTAGTTATAACTGCTATATTTTGTATGGCATTTACAATTGCAAACTTAATTACAGTAAAAATTATAGATTTAAACATCTTTGGACTTGAAGTTCCAGCAGGTGTTCTTATCTATCCATTAGTTTACATTTTAACAAATGTAATGACAGAAGTATATGGCGAAGAAACAGCAAGAAGAACATTAATACTTGGTATTGCTGCTGATGTATTATTTGTATTCATGACCACATTAATGTTATTCTTACCATCACCTGGATGGTATACAGGAGATTCAAGTTTAGCATTTGTATTTACACAAACTCCTAGAATATTAGTAGCTTCATATATTAGTTACTTAGCTGGAAACCTTGTAAATGCAAGAGTTACAACAATAGTTAACCGTGGAACATCATACTTAACACTTAAAAACTATGGAGCTATTTCTCTTGGAGAATTAGTTGATAATATATTATTCATAGGTTTAGCATTTATTGGATCAGTACCATTAATAGATGTTGTAATAATGATATTCAGTCACTGGGTAATAAGTTTAATTTGGTGTGCAATCGCTCAACCATTTACTAATAAGACAGTTAAATGGGCAGCTGAAGGTAAACCTGTTGAAGCTTAAATTAAGACTATTTTTTTATAGAAGAGATACTCTCTTCTAATTTTTTTTTATTTATATTATGAATGACCTATTGAAATAAGGTTTATAATTAAACATATCTATTTTAAAATAATTTATATTAGTTTATAAGAGTTCATATATTATATAGAATCCCTTTTTATTTTATATAATGTTATACTTAATATTAATTATGAAAGATGCAGACATTATTTTAAATAATATTTACAATAGGAAAAGTGTGCGTAAGTTCACTGCTGATGAAGTTAATAATGAGGATTTAATTAAAGTTTTACGTGCTGGTAGTAGTGCTCCTTCAACTTTAAATCTTCAACCATGGCATTTTATTGTATTTAAAAATTCTAAGACTCTTAAAAGTATGGCTGATATTCATGAATATTCTAAGATGTTTAATGAAGCTAAGGCAGGTATTATTGTTGCAGGTGATATTAATAAGACTTTAAAGGGTGCTGAAGAATTTTGGATTCAGGATTGTGCTGCAGCTACTGAGAATATATTACTTGCTATTGAGGCTTTGAATCTTGGTGCTGTTTGGACAGGAATTTATCCAATTGAGGAACGTTTTAAAAAGTTAGCTGATTATTTTAATCTACCTTCTAATATTATTCCATTTTCTTTGATTGCTATTGGTCATCCTGATGGTCCTCAAAATGTTTTAGATAAGTGGAATGAATCTCGAATTCATTGGGAAACTTGGGATTAATCTAATTTTTTTCTTATTTTTTTCTAAATTTGTATTACTTTTTAATATTTTACTTTATATACTAGTATTAATTTATTACTTTTTAGGGCTTTTGAATTAAAAAAGTATTACTAAATAATGTTTATATCAGTATTCTTTGGAATATTATCTATAATACTTAAATTTAAGCTTATTTGTATAGTTAATAATCAGATACTTTATATATTAGGGATAATATATTTCATAAATAGAAGTTAATAACATATTATTTTCTTGTATTAAATTATGTAGGATGTGAACAACTATGATTTTTGAAGGATATGTTTATGCTATATCATTAGGATGCAGTTTATTATGCTATGGATATGGGTACTATAAATTTAGAAAAGCAACTTCCCCAAATAATAAGAATAATATAATAGATACAAATATAAATAAAGTAGCTCAAATTACTTCAAAATAAACACCACATTTAATTTCTTTTTTTATAAAATACCATAAACTTTATATTTATTGAATGATTATATTTCTTATAGAATATAGAATAATTAAATATTTTAATAACATACAGTAATAAAATATGAGGTTGAATTATAATGAAACAAACATTCAATAACATGAACCCAAACATGAATCTAAACAATATATTACTAGTAATGTATATATTATCATTTCTCATACAATGGTCAATACTTAGATTCATATTAAATCTAGTAACACTATGGTTATTTAGACCATTTATATTTGTTTTATTTATAATAGATGCAATAACAATATTCCTAATGAAAAATAAAACAATAAAACGACCCTCATTTATATTATCTAAGATATGGGATATAATAGATTATTTCATAAAACCAAAATACAATAGTCAACAAAATAATTTCCAAGAAAATATGATAATACTAACAAAACTTGGGGAAATAGGAACAAAAATAACAAATACATTTAACAACATAAAAATAAAACTTATCAATTTCAAAGATAATATAATAAACCTACGAAAAGAAAACAATAAATACAATACAGAACGACAAATTAATAAATTCAGCAATGAAATAGGTAGTAAAGTAACAATAGAATATATAGAGCCTGGAAAAAAACTACATAAAAAAACATTTAAATATAAAGATAGACTAACAAGCTACATCAGAGTACTTGAAAGCAATGGATACAAAGATTACACAAAATATAATGTAAACTTAGATACTGCACCAGCATATATAATCATAAATAAAAACAGGGATTTAGTTGATATAGAAAAAAATATAATAAAATTAAATCACAATACTACTGATTATTCATTTATATTAAATGACTGGCCTAAAAAATAGGATAAATACAATTCTATTCATACTTTCTTTTTTTCTATAACTAATGTGTTAAATTACCAAAATATATTTAAACTAATTTTTAGTATAATATTAATTATTTAAAACAAATAAGGAGTTAACTAATGAAAGTTGTAACATTAATGACTACATATAATCGTAATGGAAATACTAGAAAAATAGTGGATAGATTAACTACTGGAATTAAGGATGCTGAAGGAAGTAATGAAATATTATATATGGGTGATTATAATATAGGTTTCTGTACGGGATGTGGTACATGTAAATCTGGTGGTGGATGTGTACTTGATGATGATTACAATAAATTACTAGATAAAATAAGACAAGCAGATTATTTTATTTTCTCAGCACCTATATATTATGGAGATCTTGCAGCACAATCAAAAGTATTTATTGATAGGTTAGGTTCTATTGGAAATGATGAAAACCTTGAAATGAAAGAGAAAAAAACAATGATTATCTTAACTCATTTAAGTAGTACTATTAATGATTTTGTAATTGAAAACACTCATCGTGGTATTGTAACAGCTAACTTTAAAGTAAATAAAATTTTGGATATTGGAGATTTATTATTAAGAACTGTTGATAAATACACAGAGGATGAATTAGAAGGGTTTGAAGATATAGGTTATGAACTTGAAGATTATGAGGTAATTCCACATAAATTAGATTTAGAAAATAATACATTATAATGCACAAGTGTTATAGGGAAAAATTTAATAAGATAAAAAATATAACTATTGTTAAGCAAGTTAAAGGAAGAAAAATAACATGAATACATTTGATATTGACGGAAAAAAAGTAGCTGAAAACCAAAATGAATATCTAAAAGAAATATTTGACCTACCTGTATTTGAAGGAGATTTCGAAGACATATACTTCTATCTATCAGGATTTTACTCAAAAACCGTAATAAATTTAACAAATAGTGAAGATGTAGATCCATTACTTATCGATGCATTTGAAAGAGCAGCAGAAGCAAATGAATTAGTGTCCTTAAATATTGAAGATTGAATTCTTCTATAAACTTATTTTTTTTTAAAAAAAAAGAATAAAATAGATAAAAAATATCTATTAAAATGATGAATAGAAACCAATACCATTAGTTCCAATCATATAGCCTCTTTGTTTATTTGAACTACTAGCTTGATATTCTTGATATGTTTCAATAGTATCAAGTTGATCTGCATAATGTTTATTATAATATTCTTGTTTTTGAGTTCTATAATCATCAAAGTATTCTATTTCATCAGCAGTTAACATAGAATCAGATATATCTAATTTTCTAAGTGTACTACCATTCTTATAATACATATTCATTACAATATAATCATATTCAGCTTTATTACTTTTAAGACTATGTGTAATTTGAATTGGTTCATTAAACCTAAATGTTTTTTTAGTAGCATATGCTATTCCACGTACATTTTCAACAGGTGCATAATATGAAATATTATCTTCAGTATTTCGACAAATAGCACCTTTTAATCCTAAATCACCTTCATAAGTAGTAGTGTTCTTATCAGAATATTGGAATATAAAATCCACCGGATAAAAATCATGTTTAATCTTTGTCTCACTAAAATCTGTCACTGCTGAAACAGAACCCATCAATGAAACTGTAAGAAGTAAACATATAAACAACATAGAATATTGTTTCTTATTTAACATTTCTTATCGCCTATTTTTTTTATTTAGTTAGATAGTAATTTATTTAATTAAATATATAAAGATATTATATTATAAAAAAAGTACATATAGTAAATATAAAAAGAAATATCTCTTAAAAAAGATATATAAGGTTATTATATTCTATAAAATCCAATAGTTTTAAATTATACAAAAAATTAAGTAATTATTTTTATTTAAATAACTTAAAACATGATGTAATTTAAACTAATAAAAACCATGATTAATATGAAACTAGAATAGGTAATATGATGCATTATATTAAAGCTAAAAGTATACTCTCCACAAAAAATGGGATGAATATCTATCGTGGATGTACAAATGGGTGTATATATTGTGATTCAAGAAGTACTGTTTATAACATGAATCATGACTTTGAAGACATAGCAGTAAAAGAAAATAGCTTAGACTTATTAAAAAAAGCTCTTAAAAATAAGAAAGAAAAGTGCATGATAGGAACAGGAGCAATGTCTGATCCATATATAACCCTAGAATCTAAACTAGAATATACAAGAAAATCAATGGAACTAGCATATAGATATGGTCATGGATTCACATGTATTACAAAATCAGATTTAATACTCAGAGATATAGATCTTCTTAAAAAAATCAATGAAAAATCAAAGGCAGTAGTACAGATGACATTAACTTGTATGGATAATAAACTAAGTAAACAATTAGAACCCAATGTTTCCACGACAACTAGAAGAATAGAAGTACTTAGAAAATTAGACAAAGAAGGTATTCCAACAATTGTATGGTTAACACCTATTCTTCCTTATATCACAGATACTAAAGAAAATATTGGTCAAATTATAGATTCATGTATAGATGTTAATGTTAAGGGTATAATATGTTTTAATATGGGTATGACTTTAAGAAGAGGAAATCGGGAATATTACTATAATAAATTAGATGAATTATTTCCAGGACTAAAAAGAAAATACATTAAAAAATATGGTAATTCATATACTCTTCCAAGTCCAAAAAATGATGAATTAATGAAACTTTTCATTAAAAAAACAAGACAATATAATATAATGAATAATCCTGATAAAATATTTAAATATGTACATACATTTCCATGTAAAAATAAGAGTGTACAAACAACATTATTCTAACTATTAAATATTTTTATACCTATAAAAATAAAAATAATAATATGAAGGATTAGAATAAGAAAGTATTTTTCTTATTATTAACACCTTCAATCTGAGTAATATGAGGATTAAACACAATGAGCCGTGTACCCACATTTAATCCTCAATATTATTCACTCTAATTTTAAAAATAAGTTACATAAAATACATTTAATAAGTTAATGTAGAAACTCATAATTTTCATGAAAAAGTTACTTAGAATAGTAAAAAGTATGTTAAGGGAGGGGAGTAAAAGGTAAGAAATACCTTGAATTATTTTTTAACAAAACATCTATTATTATCCACAAGGAAGTTTATGCATTTTCAGTCATTATAGGAACAACTTGTTTCTTACGAGATACAACACCTTCAAGAAGAGCTGTATTATCTTCAAGAGTTACACCATAAGCTTTTTCAACGAGACTTGCTGATTTACCAAGAACTAATACTTGAGAATTACTATTAATAATATCAGTAATTAAAAGCATAAATAAATCAAGATCTTCTTCTTCAATAATTTTATTAATTCCTGCTTCTAAGTCATCTTTCATTTCTAATACATCATTAATACTTGCAGTATTCACTTGATTTACTATTGATTTAACATCCTTGAAATCAATTTGTTTTGCATCTAAATGTAATATTTCATCAATAGAGAAACTTGATAAATCAGTTCCTGCTTTTAACATATCTAATCCATATGTTTCATAATCAATTTCTGCAATTTCAGCTAAATCTTTCACAGCTTGAATATCTTCATCAGTAGTTGTTGGTGATTTAAGTAAAAGAGTATCCGATATAATAGCAGATAACATGAGTGCTGCAATTTCTTTTGTTACTTCTACATTAAACTCTTTATACATTTTAAAAAGTATTGTTTCAGTACATCCTACAGGTTCAACTCTAAAATATAATGGATAACTTGTTTGTATTGCAATTTTATGGTGGTCTACAATCTTCTTAATAGTAGCATTTTCAAGATTAGCTACTGATTCACTTGGACTGTTATGATCAACTAATATTACACTAGCATCATCTTCCACAGATTCTATTAATTCTGGAGCTTCAATATCTAAATAATTTAAAATATACTCTGTTTCCTTATTAATATTACCTAATCTACAAGCTACAGCACCAGTATTTCCAAGTTCATGTTCAAGGTTAGTCATAACTAAACTTGATGTAATTGTATCAGTATCAGGACTTTTATGTCCAAAAACATATGTTTTTTCCATATTTCTCATTCTCCCTAAAATTTATCTTAAAATAATTAACTTCATATAATATATTTATTGTTACTTATATAAAAATTCTTTAAAAAAAGCATAAAAATAGAATAAAATATTTATACATAATTACTTAAAAATTATAAGTATTATTACGATTAGACTTGATTATAATTTATTAAAAATTCATATAAAATAGAATTACCAGGTTTATATTTGAAAATTATTATAACAGGGAGTTAAGAAGTTAATGCAATACAGAACAATACCAAAAACAGGAGAAAAAGTATCAGCACTAGGATTTGGTGCAATGAGATTAACCACAAATACAGGTACTATTGATAGACAAAAAGCAAAAGAGGAAATAAAATACGCTATAGATAATGGGATAAATATCATAGATACTGCATACATGTATGGTGGAGGAGATAATGAAAAAGCAGTAGGTGAAATACTAGAAGAACTAAACTACAGAAATAAAGTTAACATATCCACAAAACTAAATTTTAGGAAAATAAAAACAAGACAAGACATATATGACATGTTTAATGAAGAAATAGAAAGACTAAAAACGGACCATATAGATTTCTACTTCCTACATAGCTTAGTTGAATATAAAAATCTTGAAAACTTAAGGGAATTAGGTATATTTGAGTTTATAGAAGAAAAAAAGGCAAGTGGAGAAATAAGAAATATAGGATTTTCATTTCATGGACCATACAATGAATTCATAAAACTTGTTGATGCATATAACTGGGATATGTGCATGGTACAATTTAATTATACAGATGAACGATACCAGGCAGGTATAAATGGAATAAAATATTTGGCAAGTAAAAATATAGCTGTATTTATTATGGAACCACTAAAAGGTGGATTACTAGCAGGAAAACTACCTGATGTAATTGAAAAAGATATAAAACAACACAATACAAATAAATCCAATGCAGAACTAGCACTTTCATGGGTATTTAACTTCCCCGAAGTAACATGTGTATATAGTGGGATGAATTCACTAGATATGATTGAAGAAAACATTAAAATAGTAGAAACTGCAACAGCAGACAGTTTAAACTCTAATGAACTAGAATTAATAACAAATATAGGAAATAAAATAAATGAATTAAGTAAGATTAACTGTACAACATGTAATTATTGTATGCCTTGTCCATATGGTGTTAATATACCAGAATGCTTTAAATTATACAATGAACGATTTCTATTTAACACGAAAATGTATGGAATAAATCATTCATTAGCAATGTACATATTTAATCTACTGGGATTAAGTGGCGAAGCTCATGATGCAAGCCTATGTAAAAATTGTGGGATATGTGTAAGTAAATGTCCACAACACATAAATATACCTCAAGAATTAAAGAATGTAGATAAAAAATTCCATAGACGACTCTTAAAACCATTAGTACCACTAATTAATAGAATAATAAAACTAATGTGATAAAATGAACCATATAAAATAAGCACTACTAGAAAACATTGATAAAATACATACAACAAGCATGAAAAGATAGAATAAAAAAGAACCTAAAACTTAATGGTGAAGTATTAGACGATTCTATAAATCTTATTAAAAAAGAAGAAAGTACAGTTATAGTTAAAGGTAAAAACTACTATGCAACAGTTGATAATTATATTTTCACAATAAATAAGAGTAGTTATACTATTATAACAGCACACAAGAAAGGTGATTAAATGAGTGATAGATACACAGAAAGTAGGAAAATATACAAAGAATTATTTGGACAACTACCAAATGAATCAGAAGAACAAGATCATGAATTCATGGAAATACTAAGAAGATTTATCTTTGGTGATGTATTTCATACAGGAAATCTTGAAATGAAAACAAGAGAACTCTTAACAATCACATGTCTTGCTACAATGCAAACACTACCCCAACTAAGTGCACATATAAATGCAGGACTAAATACTGGTGCAACACCAATAGAAATAAGAGAAGCAATATATCAATTAGCACCTTTTATAGGATTTCCAAAAACACTCAATGCAATAAATATAATGAATGAAGTATTTACTAGTAGAAACATAGAATTACCCTTAAAAGATACATCAACAGTTGATGATTCAAATAGATATGAACAAGGATTAGAAATTCAAAGCCCACTATATGGGGATGAAATGAAAAAAAGATATGAAGATTATCCTGAAACTGCTACATTTTTAACAGAATTCTGTTTTGGAGACTTCTATACAAGAGATGGGTTAAGTGTTAAACAAAGAGAATTACTAATATTTGCAGTTCTAGCCACATTAAATCTCACAGCACAACTTAAACCCCATGCACTTGGAAATATAAAAGTTGGAAATTCAAAAGAAACACTATATTATGCAATGCTACAATGCATGCCTTATATTGGATTTCCTAATGCAGCAAGTGCAATAAATGTGATAAAAAATCTTGAATAAAATAAAATTAATTTTAAAATGAGGAGTTTAGAAAAATAGAGAAAAGGTTTTAATCCTTATTCTCTTCCCTTTTTAAGGGCTTCAACCATGTCAATAACATTAATTTTTCGTGTTAATAATATATTAACTATTAATGAAAGAACAATAGTTAGTATGAATGAAAATATTATAGCTGTAAAACTATATTTTATTGGATAATAAAAATTATCTCCTGCACTATCCCATATTATTCTCATAACTTTAAAACCAATAGGTACTCCTATTATAAAACCAATAATAGATAGCCATAAGTTTTGAGTTAAGAATAGCTTTCGAATATCTTTATTTTTAAATCCAATTACTTTTAATGTTGCAAGATCACGTTCAACTTCAGTAAATCCTAAAATACTAAGACTATATAATATTACAACGGATAATATAATTGCAAAGAATAATAGTACTCCTACCATTAGATTTCCAGTTTCCATTAAATTATCCCAACTACTAATTAAATCATCTACACTATTTGCTGTTGAAACACCAGTTAAGTTACTGTTAACTTTCTGATTAGTTATGATACTAGTAGTAGTGTAATTTATTCCATATTCTTCAAGTTTTTCTGGTGAAATAGTTATACCTTGAGTGGTTGGATCTGCATATATCTTATCAACAGTTGAATTAATCCATGTAGTATTACCATACATATGCCATTCAATAGTATCTCCTTCTTCTACACCAAGAAGTTCTGCAGATTTCACAGTTAATGAAACACCATCTTGAGGTAATGTAATAGGATTAGTATATTTATCTGTTGGTGTTATTAAATCCGTTTGATTATACACAGTAATAGTCTGTGTTTTCTTAACTCCATTAGCTTTTATTTCAATTGGTTGATTCATAACTTGTGTACCATTAACATCACGTATTATAGAATTTATCTGACTATCCGTTGCATTTTCTTCAAGGACTAACTGAGTATTATAATGATTAATTCCACCAAACTGCCATTCTGAAAAGTCATGCATATCCTCATACATACCAAATCCACATATAAGAAGAACTGTACATCCAATAACACCTAGTACTGTTACAAAACTTCTAAGTTTACTTCTATTTATATCTCTAATATTCCATCGGGTATTAAAGCTTAACTTATTCCATATCTTAATTTTTTCAAGTATGGAATTATGACTAATCTTTGGTGCTTTAGGCTCTAGTGAAGCTGCAGGTGATTCTCGTACAATATTCTTTGTTACAATATATGATGAGAATGTAGCGATGATTACAAGAAGTAGTGCTACTATGATAAAACTTATGTCAAATCCAAAACCCCATTTTGGTAGTGTATAGTATTCAGACATTGAGGGAACCATTATTTCTTCAATTAATGGTGGCCCTATAATTAAACCAAGTATTGCACCAACTGCAGTTAAATATAATCCATAAGATGTATAATGAATTATTAAACTTCTATTTGTACATCCTAATGCTTTTAGTGTTCCTATTTGTGTTCGTTGATTGTTAACAATACGAGTCATTGTAGTAATTAGTGTTAGTATTGCTACTATTACAAATATTACGGGAAATAGATATGTAAACATTGCATGTTGATCTACTTCATCCTTAAATTGAGTATAGCTTTCAAGATCTTCTCTTGGTAGAAGAGTTGTGTAATTATCACCAATTGTTTCATCTATTTTTTCATGATATGAGTCTGCATCATCACTAGTAGTTATAAGTACTGTGTTATATGGTATGTTATTTAATGGAAATGCTTTATAGGACAAGTATGCAAATCCTTGTAGATTAAAATCACTTATTATACTGTCACCTGTACTTTCATAGACATATTCTGGTGAATATCCAAGTCCTCTTATTGTTTTATCCATTGTTATTCCATTAAATGTTACTGAGATATTATCTCCTATAGATAGATTTTTTGCATCTGCAAATCTTTTATCTAGCCATATACCATCTTTATCATTTAAGTTAATATTACTTCCCACTACTGGATAATACTGTGAGATAGTGTTGTTTTCTGTGAAGTGTAGGGTTATTGTTGGATTATTATCAAAGTTAGCAGTACTTTCTATGACTACTTGTCTGTCTGTACCTGTGGTTGTGGATATATTATTTATTTCATCAAGTGTGTTGTTTGAGAAGTTTTCACCATATAACCATATGTTTGCAAGATTAGTTTCATTATAGTATTCTTCTGAGTTTTGTTGCATTCCTGTTGTGTCTGCTCCCATTCCTGCAAATATTGTCATTGTAATAAATGATAATAGAAATATTGCTATAAATTGCATTTTATGTTCATTCATGTCTCGAAGCATTTTTTTAAATAGCATTGTCTTCACCATTCTATATTCTCAGGGGATTGTGGGCTGTCTGTTGTTTTTATTTCTTCTATTTGTCCATTTTTTAGATAAATTATTTTATCTGCAATTTCTGCTATACTTGCATTGTGTGTTACTATGATTATTGTTGTATGTTCTTGTTTACATAAATCATGGAGTAGTTTTATGATTTTATAGCTTGTTTTTGAGTCTAGTGCTCCTGTTGGTTCATCACATAGTAGCATACTTGGATTTTTTGCTATTGCTCGGGCTATGGATACTCTTTGTTGTTCTCCTCCTGATAGTTCTGATGGAAATTGTGTTGCATGATGTTCTAGGTTTACTTGTTTTAATACGTTATTTCCATCTATTTTTTTATCTATTATGTCATTGAGTAGTTCTATGTTTTCTATTGCAGTAAGGTTAGGTAGTAAATTGTAGAATTGAAATATAAATCCTATATTGTATGCTCTGTATTTGGTTAGTTGTTTTTCATTGTAGCTTGATATTTCATTATTATCTACTATGATACTTCCACTTGTTACTTTATCTAATCCTCCAAGTAAGTTAAGTAGTGTTGATTTTCCACTTCCTGAGGGTCCTAGTATTACTACAAATTCGCCTTTATCTATAGTGAAATTTAGTTTGTCTGCTGCTTTTAAGATGTTTTTTCCTATTTTGTATTCTTTTGTCACGTTTTTAAATTCGATATAACTTTGCATTTCTTGTTTACCTCCTTTTATTTTTAGAATTAGTTAGGCTTTTATTGTTTTGGGAGAGATTACTTTTAATAGTATGTTTTATAGTTTCTTTTTAATACTATATAAAAGTTAGGTAAACCTAAATCTATATGTTAGATAAAAACAAAAAAATTATACAAAAAAATAATTGAAATAAAAAAATAAAAAGAGAAAATAAGACTATGATTTAAGAACAGGATGAATAACAGTTATACCATCATCCATTAAAACATCATATTCACTAGGATTCTCAGTATGAATAGGATACAATACATCAGGCTCTATTTCCCGAATCATCTCTAAAAGTTGTTCACCTGTAGCATGGCCAGAAACATGGTAAGCTGATTCAGTTGTATCAATATTAAAGTGATGTAACCAATTCATAGTAACTTCAAAATCAAGTTCCATCTCTGTACTAAAAGGCTCTGTGGCAGAATGAATGTAACGAGCATTAGCTGGCTTAATATCAATTAACTCAGCAAATGAATAATTATCTAAGCGTATAATATACTGATTCTCATTTTCACTAACATCCTCAAAAGTATATGCATTATCATATTCAAGGAATTCTTTCTGCCATTTCTCATACTCTTTTACATGTAAATCATCAGATGGTTTAATCCATTCATCTTCAAAGTTAATATAACTATTAGAACTAAGTAAACCATCCTTTCTACGTGGAATATACACACCTAAATTAGGCTCAGATAATGTAGGATAAATAGTACCATCAGGATTTTCTGCTTCAATTCTATTTAACATATAAGCCTGTTTTAGATTAATAAGTAATGTTCTATCAGTAGACTTTGCAAGATTATGGAATGTAACAAGTCTATCTAGGTCTCTAATAGGGAAGTTAACAACAAGTAGTCCATTATAATCATTAATTAAATCATAAGCCGTCTCTTCAATATCTTCTTCACATTTAAGATTAAAGTTCTGTGGTTTCTTAGTATTTCCCATATTTGTTCCTTCACATAACATGACAGTAGGATTAAATTTCTTTGCATGTTTAACAAAATCATGTGTTAACTGTGCATTCCTTCCATGAAAACGTAAATCCCCAGAATAAATAACACGCTCAGTATTATCTTCTATAAGAAAAGCAGCAGCTCCAGGAAGTGAATGGTCAACAGGTGCAAGTTGCACATCTAAATTTCCAATAGTTTCAATAACATAGGGATCCATGATTCTTATATCTCTTGGTTCTGTAATTTTATCTCCTTTTTTTCTGGAAATATTTTTTTGTTTAGTTAAATAATACTCAAATTGTCTACGATATGTGTAATAATCAGTGAAACTACCAGTACCTGTTGCATCAAGAACTTCTAAGATAATTTTAGAATTTAAACTCATATATAATGGAATATCATTTCTTAGAAAATTAACATAATTAACGTGGTCTGCATGAGCATGTGATAATAATAATCCATCAACAGCTGCTTTTTCTTCAAAATTAAGACCATTATGTCTAAGATAATCTTCCCTGTAAATACCTTTAACATCAGGTAGTAGGCCAAGTTCTATGAAATCTCCAAGACCATTTCCTTTTCGTGGATTTCCAAAATCAATGAAAAACTCACCAGCTTTAGAAAAACTCATACCAAAATCCAAGAGGAGTGATGATTTTTCCATATTTAATTTAATTTTATTTCCACCAATTTCATTAACACCACCATAAAACTCGAGAAGTTCTCTTCTATTTTCATAAACATTATCATCTTCAAGATTAGTATTATTTAAATCAGTAATATTAAAATCCCCTTTATTATATTATAAGAAAAAATTTGTTATTAACTTAATAAATAATTTTTCATAATTATTTAAATATATAAATATAATAACAATATTATATATTTTTGAGATAAAATAATATGAGGTAATTATAATGAAGAAAAATGTAAATTTACAAACTATGATGTATCCAGCACCAGCTGTAGTTGCATCTGCTTATGATAAAGAAGGAAAGGCTGATGCATGTACACTAGCATTTGCATCAATGATTTCACATGTTCCACCATCAATTATTATTGGTATTAATCATAGTGCAAAAAGAAAAACATTAGAAGATATTATTGAAACAAAAGAATTTGTAATAGGTTTTCCAAGTATAGAACATGTAGTTGAAACAGATTATATTGGATTAGATTCAGGCCATGATGTTGATAAACTTGAAAAAGTGGGTTTTACTACTACAAAAGCTAAGAAAGTTAATGCTCCTATAATTAATGAATTTAAAGTTTCTCTTGAATGTAAGGTTACTCATATGGTAGATATTGGTAGTCATAAACAGATTACTGGTGAAATTGTAAATGTTCAAGTAGATGAGGATATACTTAATGATAAAGATATGATTTTAGTTGAAAAATTAGATCCTATTATTTATGATATTGTTTGTCATAGATACTTCTCTATAGGAAAAGAAGAAGCTAAATCATATAATGTAGGTCTTAAGTATAGAGAAGAATAAATAACAAAATACTGTATATAAATATAATTATATCTTGATAAACTAGAATTTATTGAAATATACTTATACATAGAAGTATTTTCGTCAAAATATATAATTGAAATAATAGTTCATGAAATGATAAAATATTATAGATAATAATAAGTAAAACATGTAAATGTACTATTTATCACATACCCTTTTTTTTAATTCTTCTTTTATATTATCAACTATTTTTTTTTAACATATTTTTATATATTAATTAATATATCTATTTATAAGAACATAGAAAATAAAAAAAATAGGGATTTGGGAGATAGGACTATGGTTGAAAAAGAATTACGCTTAGAAACAAAATGTTATGATGCAATAGAATATGGTTATCTTTATGGTTTAAATCAGAAAATACCTGATGAAGAATTTGAAAAAGTAAAACAATATATGAAAGATTTTAGACGAAAAGACTTTGCTGATGGAATAATAAAGGTAACAGGAAGACCAGAAGGATACCGGTGTCTTGAAGAAGATGTGCCTAAAGTAGAAGAAATACTTAACATAACAAACACACTAGAAAAAAGAAGACAAAAAATAGAAAAAGCATTCCAAAACCCTGATGAAAAAAGAAAACTACAAGATCAATCATTCACCTGGCTACAAACACTATTTACAAAAGGTGGAACAAAGCCAAAACAAGACATTAGTAGATTAGCAGTACATTCAACAAAAATATATGATCCAAATAACAGTTATAAAGATGGAAAAAAAGATGGAAAAGGAACATTATTTATCTACACACCCCATGGTATGTGGTACATCATAAATAATAGTAGTGAAGGAAGTAACAAATCACTAAATAATGTAAAAACAGAAGATGGTGGAGCAATAGGGTACAGGTTAATGTATGAAGATAATGTGGACATGCTTATTAGAATATATACAGAAGAAAATGAATATAGTGGAGAAAAATTATACTAACTATTAATTCATAAGAAAACAACATATAATAAACAAAATAGGTAAAATACAATGACAATAAAACTAATATCCTGGAATGTAAATGGAATACGTGCTGTAAGTAAAAAAGAGGAATTCTGGAAATGGTTTAATAATACTGATGCAGATATAATAAATTTTCAGGAAGTAAGAGCAGAAGAATCTAAAATACCTAAAAAACTAGTAGATATAGATGGCTATGAGAACTACTTTAATGAAGCAGAAAAGAAGGGATATAGTGGAGTAGGAACATATAGTAAAATTAAGCCAATAAATGTAACAAGAGGACTAGGAATTAGTAGATTAGATAAGGAAGGAAGAGTACTTAGAATTGAATATCCTGAATTCACATTATTTAATATATACTTTCCCAATAGTGGACAGAATGCTAAAAGATTATCATATAAAATAGATTTCTGTGATGCACTACTTGATATTATGATTAATATAAGAGATAATGGACAAAATGTAATTGTTACTGGTGATTATAATATTGCACATAATCCTATTGATGTTTACAGTCCAGAGAATTGTGAAGGAAAATCAGGATATCTAGTAGAGGAAAGAGCCTGGCTTGATAAAGTAGAAGAAGCAGGTTTTATTGATACATTTAGATTATTTGATGAATCTGATTCCAATTACACTTGGTGGAGTTACAGGACAAGAGCACGTTCAAGAAATGCTGGTTGGAGGTTAGATTACTTCTATGTAAATAAGGAATTAAGAGATAATGTGAAATCTGCAACTATTCTCAGTGATATTAATGGCTCGGATCATTGTCCTGTTAGTCTTGAACTTGATTTATGAAAAAAGTATTTTATTCTAATTTAAGCAGGTATTACTTATTATCTAACTAACTTAGGATTATTAATCATTATAATAATTATTAATCATTATAAATTATAGAAACCTTTAATAATAAAGAGTAATATATAACAAAATATCAAAAAGATAATATTTAAACAGTATTATGATGGAGGAAAACAATATGAGTAAAAATGCAATAATCACAGGTGGATCAAGAGGATTAGGAAAAGCAATGGCATTAAAACTAGGAGAACTAGGATACAATGTAGCAATCAACTACAGAAGTGATTCCTCAAAAGCACTTACCGAAGAAATAATAGCAGAAATCAAAGATAAATATGGTGTAGAAGCAATTGCAGTACAAGCAGATGTAAGTGAATTTGAAGATTGTAAAAGACTTGTAGATACTGCTGTAAGTGAATTTGGAGAAAACATTGATGCACTAGTAAATAATGCAGGAATCACCAATAACTGTAACTTCATAGATTTAGAACCAGAAAAATATGAAAGTGTTATAAAAACAAACCTCATAAGTATGATGCACATGTGTCACTTAGCATTACCTCATATGGTAGACCATGATAGTGCAATTGTATGTACAGCATCAGTAGGTGGAATGACTGGAGTAATTAACCAAGCAGACTACTGTGCAGCAAAAACAGGAGTAATTGGATTAGTAAGAGCATTAGCATTAGAATTTGCAGGACGTAAAGTACGTGTAAATGCAATAGCTCCTGGAATGATTATGACTGATATGTTACGTGGAGTAAATCAAGATGAATTAAATGCATTAGCTGCAACTATTCCACAAGGAAGAATTGGAGATGCATCTGATATAGCAGGAGCACTTGAATACATACTTAAAGCAGAGTACCTCACCGGACAAACAATATCACCAAATGGTGGATTTGTACTACAATAAGTTTTCAAAAAAAAATTTTACCATTATCACCTTCCTTTTTTTTATTTTAACTAAGTTTATGTACAATTTATTTTTTTATTAAATCATGTCTTGATTTTTCTAGTTTATATTTTATAATTATCCTAATCTTTATATACTTCATAATATATTATAATTACATATATAATTTTAAAATTAATTATATGTATATATAACTATACTAATAGAACACATGGAGAACAAAAGAAAATGAAAAACAAAGAACTATCATTAACACAAGAATGGGATAAAACATTTCCCAAAAAAGAAACAGTACACCATGAAAAAATAACATTTCACAATAGATATGGAATAACACTAGCTGCAGACCAATACATGCCAAAAGAACATGAAGAAAAACTACCAGCAATAGCAATAAGTGGACCTTTCGGAGCAGTAAAAGAACAATCCTCCGGACTATATGCACAAGAATTAGCAGAAAAAGGATTCTTAACAATAGCATTTGACCCATCATTTACTGGTGAAAGTTCAGGACAACCAAGATACATGGCATCTCCTGATATTAACACAGAAGACTTCCAAGCAGCAGTAGATTATCTATCCAATAATGAAAAAGTAGACCCTGAAAGAATAGGAATACTTGGAATATGTGGATGGGGTGGAATGGCATTAAATGCAGCAGCAATAGATACAAGAATAAAAGCCACAATAACCTCAACAATGTATAATATGAGCCGTGTAAATGCTAATGGATACTTTGACTTAGAAGACAGTGAAGAATCAAGATATAATAAAAAAGTGAGTCTTAACAATCAAAGAACAATAGACTATAAAAATAACTCCTATCAACGTGCAGGAGGAGTAGTGGACCCCCTACCAGAAGATGCACCTGAATTTGTAAAAGACTATTATAATTATTATAAAACAGAAAGAGGATACCATGAAAGATCACTTAATTCTAATGATGGATGGAACACTACTGGTACAATGTCCTTTATAAATCAACCAATTCTTGAATATAGTAACGAAATTCGCTCACCAGTACTTATGATTCATGGAGAAAAAGCACATTCATGTTATTTTAGTAAAGATGAATTTAAAAAACTAACAGGAGATAATAAAGAATTATTAATTATTCCAGATGCTGTACATACAGACTTATATGACAACATGGATATCATACCATTTGATAAAATAGAAGAATTCTATAATAAAAATTTATAGATATTTCATCCTTACTTTTTTTAAGTAACAGCTATTCTATAAATTCTTACTCATTAAATCAAAGAAATCAATACAATTATCAGGATTTACCTTACGTAATGTATGATAACATGATGGACAATAAGTTATAACCTTATCACCACTAAGAGTATCTATAGCCATCTTCCTAGTTAAATTCTTACTACCTGCCTTCATACCTGCACCGAAACCACAACAAGAATTAGCACGTCTTTTCGGAACATTTCCTATAATACTTCTAATTTGATTACTTCTTTCAAGTGCATGACAGGGGTCATGAATAACATGACCTGTACCATCAATAAATTCATCATTAAATAAATCCATTGCAAAGATTACTTCAATATCAAACTCTGGATTATCAGTGTAGTGCTGTGTAAATGATTCATAGCAGCCTGGACAAATTGTTATAATCTTTTTAACACCATGCTTTTTAAACTTCTTAATATTTTCATGAACAACTTTTTCTCCTGTTTTATAATCATCTAATTCAAATAACATTACACCACAACAACTTTCATCAGATAATACACTATACTTAATATTCTTCTTATCAAGACATCTTGTAACAAAGTCAACAAGTTCTATTTCACGAAATCTTGCAGTACAACCACGATGAAGAATAACTTCATGAATTTCACCATCATCCACATATGTCATATCAGCACCATAAGTATTCTTCTTCTCTAGAATATTATTTCTAATCTTATCAGCATAACTCATAAAAAACACACCACTACATATATATTATATAACTATTTTATAACCATTTCTCCTATTATCTCTTCGTCTAGAATCAAAGGCAACTAAATCATAAACAACAGGATCTCTTATTAAAATCTTCCACACATCATAAGTTCTTTTAACAAAACTATCTTCCAACTTAATATTCTTCTCAATAATAGGACATTCATATGGCATCTCATGTTTATCAAGAATTAAATGAAAAACACCATCACTTGAAATGTGAGGAATCAATGGAAAAGTTCTACACTGAATAGGCCTAATTTCACGCTCACAACGAGGAGGATTAACACATTCCACAACAAAAACATCATCAGTCCATGAATGAGGATAATCAATATCCCTAGAATCAATAGCATACAAATTAAAACTATCACTATCCTCATACATCAACTCCTCACCAGGTAAAAGATAAAGAGCAACCTTCTCATCAGAACAATCATCATCATAAACACAACAAATCTCACCACACAAAGTACCACAATCAAAACCAACAGGTGATACCTCATCAAGCATGTCATAAATCTTCTGAATACTTCTCTTCATTTCCTCAGCACTAATCTCCATAAAAACAAGACTCCTAAATTATATAAATCTATATAAAACTCTATAAATTATAATATTAGTATATTTTCCACGATTAATTATAACAACTGTTTAAAAAAAATTATTACTATTAAATAAAGTTTATTATAATAGATAGTCCTAATATATTATTATGATTAAAATTAATTTTATTTTTTAATTAGTTTACAAGATTATTTTTTTTTATTTTCAGAGTATCCATTAAAAATAAATTTATTCATGTAAACTTTTATTTATTCTAGAGTATTGACCAAAAGTCATAAATATAATACTATTTACCTTTTTAAAGTTCATTTTAAAATGTGAACTAGCTAAAATAGAGAAAATACAATATTTAATCAGATTATTATTACTTATTACATTCAAAAAAAGTAGTTTTGGTCGATCATCTCTATAATTGAAGTAATATTAACATGTATCAAAAGTTAATTTGAATTTTGAGGAACACATTTTAAAATCAATGAAATTAGTCTATATTAAAATAATTAACTAATTAAATTAATGTTTAATCTATTTAAATAAACTTTTCGAGGTGAATTTTTATTAAAAAAAATATATCTTTTATACTATTTACTGTTATCATGTTTACTATGCTATCTGTTAGCTATGCTGAAGATAGTAGTAATTTATATGATAATACATTAGATGAAGAATTTAATGAAGATACAATAGACTCCGATATTCCTATTGATAAAACAGATTTTTCTTCAATAATATATACGTTAGATAATAATGACAATCAATATGATGATTTAGAACAAAGTGAAAATATACTTGAAGATGAAGTTCAAATAGATAATGTTGCAACTACAACCAGTACTTCTTCAAATACACCTAAAGTAACAGTTAATAATATTACTGAAATTAGAGATAATTTTTTAAATATTACTATGAGTAGTAATGTTAATGGAATTATTTATTATACACGCAATGGTTCTATGCCAAATAGTAATAGTAAAATATATACTAATGGTCAAATATTAAAAATCAGTGTTAAAACTCAGATAAATGCAATTGTTATTACAAATAATGGTGTAATATCAAGTGTTACTCATTACCAAGCAGAACAAATAATAACACCTCCTGTATCTGTAGTAGTTCCACTTACCGATCTTGTTGATGGAAAACAAACTATCACATTTAGTACTAATTGGAATAATACAACTACTTATTATACAACAGATGGGAGTAATCCTAAAAAAAGTAATACAACTAAAGTATACAATAACAAATCATTTAGTCTAAGTAAATATTCAATTCTGAAATATTATACTAAAGATAATAGGGAAGGTTATCCATCTGCAGTATATAATTATACTACTCCTAGTTATTCTGGTGAGAGACCAACACTTACTATATATAATACAACACGTATGTATTCAAATAATGTTCAACGAGTCATGATTCAAAGTAATCAACCAACAACAATTGAATATTATCGGTATTGGGGTAAAAACAAAGTAATTCATAAAAAATATGTTGGAGAAATTGAAACAACAAAGAATTCACAATTAATAGTAACAGGAAAACATAAACAAACAAAAGAAATGGCCTCATCAATTGAATATATGCCTACTAAAGGTGCCCGTACAATAATGAATTATACATATACACTAGGAATACCTTACCAAAATGGAACTGTTTATATTAATAGAACTGATGGAATACGTCTTAATAATGCATATTCATTATTTAAATCAGGAGAGGGTATATTATATAATAATAGAACACAAAATGTAACAATATCAAAAAATATGGCAATAACAGAACCAGGATTATTAGTATATACAGATAATAATCTTAATACATTATACATTAAATACTATGGATATGTATATGGTGATGTAAATCAAGTATCTGTAATATCTACAACAGATTTATTGGATGATTTCAGTTTACCAACTTCTTTTTATGTTGTAGTAAATGGTAAAATTCAAAATATGACTCATATTATATTAAATGAAATGAAATATTTATCATCAAAAACACCAATTACAACATCATTTACAAGTAACTTCTTAAATTATACATTAGATAAAAAAGATTACTTAAATCCATATTTTACTGATGATACTATGATACCATTCCAAACACTACAATCATACGTTTTAACTAATAGAATAATAACTAAAACAGATATGATTCAATGGATGGCAAAAAATACAACATATAATACAACTCTCCTCAAGTCAACATATGGAACATTTCTAACTGGATTAACTACATTATACTTGAACGATGAAGTATCAAAATATTATGGAAAACATACAAATATAACATTTACTCGTGGACAAGACACACAAGTACTCATAGGTGTGAATTCCAGAGGACGAACTTACTCAAATATATATGATCCAACAGTAGGAATTGTACTAACAAATCAACCAAATATTAATCAAACAATAACATTCCGTTTTATAACAACAACTATGCTAGTAGAATGGGAACGACAAGCTATAAGACTATCAGGACAAAATGTATCAAGCTCATCGTATTTATTCTATAAAGATATAAATCTAGAACAGAATAATATAAAAATTATATTAGATGAGGAAAATGGAATATTAACAATAGAACCTATATCTAATGCAACATATTATATAACAATAGACTTAGAAACAGGAATAACAAAAATAATAATGAATACCGAAGAAGAAGATTTAATAAAGGGAACACTTTCCTTTGAAAATCAAGGATACTGTTATCATGAAGATAGAAGTAATATATTAAATGATTATTTAAATCAATTTTTTGGTTTTTTAAACTCTGATATATCCCATCAAATTTTCCAAGATATTGAAGGAATGATTGGAAGTGGGGCTATAAGTGCTGGAATGTTAGTAGCATTACTAGGTGTATCTGGAGGATCAATATTAGCTCCAGTACTAATAGTTGGAGGAGTAGGAACTTGCTTACATAGTGTGGGTGTAAATAATCTTCATAAATTTTCTAATTTATACTATTGGGCAGAAGCTGCACCTTCACTAATAAGTGGATTTGCGGTAATGCCAGAAATTAGAGCAGTAAGTGGAGCGGCTAAACTTGTAAAAATAGGACATATGTCAACATATGGAACTAAATATGCAGTGACTATAGGTATGGGGTCTGCTGTCACATCTGCAGATAGTTTGATAATAGAAAAATATGAAGATGATATAATTACTGAGCCTTTAAAAAAGTTTTTACGATTTATAAATGTACCTGGAGAAGAAGAATTGGAGGCAGAGAACTAATATGTCATTTTACATTTTAATGATTTTCTATAGTATAGGAATTATTGCTTTATTGGTATTATATTTTTCTCCACAAGTTTTTTTATGGATAGATAGTAAATTAGATGTATCTATGTTTAATGAGGATGTTACTCAATTACCTGATGCATATAGTATTTATAAAAGGTTTACATTTGAAGGAGATATAATTAAAGGCTGTATAGATGTATGTGTTTTCTGCATTATAGCTTTTATTTTACCATATATGATAGGTTTAGGATTTAATGAAATTGTATTGGCTGTGGGATTCATGTTTATTTCATCTATGATTTATTCGTCAATTCTCCTGTATTTAAGAAAAGATATTTTTGATTTTAAACATGATTCTTATAGTCAAAGAGATTCTTCAAAGAATAAAAAATATCAAATTAATACTCCTTATTTCTTATCTACTCTTTTTGGATTTTATCCAGTAGGTATGGGATTAATTCAAACATATATTCATGGATTTCCAGTTCCTGTATTATTTTGGGGTTTATTAATACAGATTATTCCTTATTTCCCTGATCTTTTTGATAAAATAGTACCTTTTGATTTAAAATCTTTCGATAATTATATAGGAATAAATTATTTAATTATATTGATATCCGTTGTATTAATGTTTATAATTAGTATTAATATTTCTATTACTTTTCAGACATTTTAACTTTCTAATATTATGTTTATTCATAATATTAATTTATTTATTTTTTTGAAAAATAACTTATTCAAAGAATATACTTACTATGAATACAATTCTAGTTTATCTCTAAATTTTTATACCATTTTATTTGAGTTAGTTTCTAAGTTATTTTTTTTTGGATATAGATTATTTATTTATATCTATTTTACTTTATTGTGTGGTTAGTCATTATCTTAAATTATAATTCATATGGTTTAAATTTTTCGAGAAGAATTATAATTATAACAACTGCTTGTCGTCAAAAATAAGTTTTTGTTCATGTGAACTTTTTTCTTTAGTTTACAATTGAAGTCCTAATAGGCATTATTAAAAATCAATTTTTGAATTTTGGCAAAGACCCAACTGTTTAAAAAAAATTATTACTATTAAATAAAGTTTATTATAATAGATAGTCCTAATATATTATTATGATTAAAATTAATTTTATTTTTTAATTAGTTTACAAGATTATTTTTTTATCATCGGATTTAACTCAAGCATTTCTTCAGGATTTTGAAGGAGATTTAGGTAGCATGGATATTAGTGCAGGTATTGATAATTTCAATAAAGCGACGAATTTATATTATTGGCAGATGCAGCGCCTTCCATACTGGTAGGGATGATACCAGCAGCTACAGAAGTTAGAGGATTATATTCATTAATGAAATTTGCAAAAAAAGGATCCGATTTAGCAAAACTAGGTCAAAAATATGCAATAGTTGCAGGTGCAACTAATGTATTAGGTGATACAGACGATAGAATTGCACAGAAAAGTAAAGATTATACAAACAGTGCTGGAATTCAACATTATTTAGAAAAAATGCATATTCCAGGAAAATCTGAATGGATGAGAGGACAATAAAATGTCATATTATACATCAATGATGTTTATTTTAATTGGTTTAGCAGTGATTATGTACTTATTTTTCAATCCAGATCTTTTTTTATGGGTTGATAGTAAAATTAGTGTAAACATGTTTAATGAAGAAGTTAGTAATGATGATGGTAATGTTTATGCATATCTTACCTATGAAGGTGATGTAATTAAGGGTTGTATAGAATTTAATCTTTTCATTCTTATAGCTGTTGTTATCCCTTATTTTTTAGGTTTTAAATTAGATGAAATGATATTTACAGTTGGTATAATGTTTATGTCTGCTATTATCTATGCACTGTTACCTTTATATTTAAGAAGAGATATTTTTGATTTAAAGCATGATTCTTACAGTGAAAGAATATTTATGAAAGATAAGAAATATTGTATTAATACTTTTTATTTCACATCGGTCTTGTTAGGATTTTATCCTACGGGTCAAGGAATATTAACTATTATTACTAGTGGATATATAAGTACTGTGTTATTATATGGTCTTTTGATTCAAACTATACCATTTTTCCCAGATGTTTTAGATAAAATAATACCTATTGATTTAAAAGAAGCTGAAGATCCAGCAATAAGTATTATATTCTTTGCTTTCTCATTAGTATTTGGTTTATATAGTGGTATACTGGTTCATGCACTTCCACAGAATATTTTATCAATAATCTTTGGTTTATAAGTTTAACTTTTTTAAACTTATTTTTTTCTTGTTTTATTTTATTTAAAATGATATTTTTTTATAATTTATTTAAATAGAATAATTATATAAGCTATTTTTAATAGAGTGTTAATTAAATAGATATTATTTTATGTATAACTATTTTTTCATTAATTTATTTTATTGTTAAATTGTTTTGATGATTTTCTTATTTTTTATTACTATGTTTTCATTGTGGGGTATGTATGTCTTGTTTTGGTTTTGTGTTTTTTATGTTTTTTTTATTCGCTATACCACGATATAACGAAGTAGTAAAAATTAGTGGTTTCGAAAACTAGAAACTTAATAATAAAACAAATCCTTCCACTGAGGAAACTTATTTACAAACCATTGAGGAAACTCATCTAATGGAATAAGTGTATTATGTATATCAGCAACTCTTTGTTCATGAAGATAAACATCATATTCACCACTGACAAAGAATTCTTTTAGTTTGTGACTTATTAAACTATCTTTAAACCCATACTCAAAAAGCAAATTATATAAATTCAATTCCTCAGGATGTTCACTAAGATACTCCATTATTTCAAAAGCATATTCTTTATGATTTAAGAAATCCCCATCATTAAAATGAGTATGTAACTTAGCCATATTTATTTCCTCCCTCAATATTTAATTATATTTTGATATGTATTGTCTTATTTATAAAATTTATCCACAAGATTTACTAAAATTTAACACCAAATACAAACCTTCTAAAAATACTGAATATCAATCACTTGCCCTATATCATATAATATCAAAAATGGTATTTTCATAAATATAAACTTACTCATATAATTTTATTAATAATTATACATGTAAATATAGATGAGTGGCTGCCTAAGATAATTTATTCATGTAAAAAGTTTCTTTATTTTAGAATTGAAGTAATGCTTATCAAAAGTTAATTTTTGAATTTTCGGTGAATATCTATAAGATATGAAAAAAAATAATTAAAAGTTACAATGGAATTCATGAAATATAACCTTATAAATTATAAACTCTACAAGAATACTAAAAATCAATCATATACCTATATAAAATAGTACTAAAAATAGTATATTAATAGGTTAGATTTAATTCCAAAAAAAATAAAAAAAATAATTTTCATAAAATAATTTCAAATGATTATATTTTCAAAAAAGAAAGTAAATCATATGTATCTGACATTTTTATTATATTACCTTTACTGTCTGTTGTGTACCATCCACTTTTTGTATGATAATCTGTAAGTCCTTTGTATTCAAGTACAGGTTCACCATTAATTTTAGAAATTATTTGATCATCTTCTAAGTATGTATATTCTACCCTATTTTGTTGATTTATTGTTGAATACTCGTCATTATTAGTATTTAATGATATTATAAAGTAACTTATCCATCCAGCAATACATAATATAATTATACATGCAATTATAATATTTTTATCATCCATAGTAACCTAGACTATTATTTTTAAGTTAGTTATATTATATCTTTGAAGTTATTGAAGTAAATATTTACTAAATATTGAATATTAAAATAAGAAATTCAAACTGGATTATTAATCAATATTTGAATTTAAGTACCTTAAAATAAAATAAAAGTAAATATTTAACAAATAATTATATATATGATAGAATATATAATAAATTATCTAAATTAACATATAATGGGGATTTAATTATTAATCTAAGAGATTTAGTAGTACCTATAATAATTATTATATTATTAATAGTTGGATTATATGCACTAAATGATAGTGGAATTTTAGATTCAACTTCAGTTGTTGTTGGATCATCAGACTTTAAACTTCCAAATAATTATAAGGTTATAGATAATAACTCAACAAATAATCAAAGAGTTGAAATAAGAAACAATAACAGTAGAATATTTGTTTATGAACAAAATAGTTCAGATAATATAAATAGTCTTGTATCTTCATATCAAGGGAAATATAATAAAACACATAATATAACTAAAGAAAATAGGGATATAGCAGGTATAGGTGTTGTTAGAACAGTAGCTGTTAAAAATGATTCAACTGTGATAAGATACTGGTTTAATAAGAATGGTGTAAATTACATTGTTCAAACAGAAAATAAAGATACTTCCACATCTGATGCAATATCTGAAATTATAAGTTCTATAGATAAGAAAAATTAGGTGGTTTAAAAAAAATTTATAACTATTTTTTCTTTTTTTAAATAACTTAATTTTTAATTCATAACTTCCAACACCCTATTAATAAAAATTAAAGATTAATTGATTTTATTTCATAAATAATGATTCTAATAGAACTTTTAAGCCAATTTTATTACATTAAAATCATATTAATTAAACTAAAATTTATATATTTTAATAAATAAATATCATATATAATCAATTCTTTTATTGAACACTCGAAAATATGATGTCTATGATTACTAAAATCTCCATAATAATTCCTGTATATAATTCTAGTAAATATATTAGAGAATGTTTAAATTCCATAAAAAAACAAACATTTCATGATTTTGAAGTTATATGTATAGATGATAAATCAACAGATAACTCACTAGATATTCTCAAAAAATATGCAAGTAATGATAAAAGATTTAAAATAATACAACAAGAACATAAAGGCCCAGGAGCTGCTAGAAACAAGGGATTATTAGAAGCAAAAGGAGAATACATATTATTTATAGATTCTGATGACTGGATAGATAAAAACACACTTAACATACTATATAATCAAGCAACACAAACAAAGTCAGATTTAGTACTATTTAACAGTATAGAACACTACAATAATAATAAAACAAGAACAAGAATATATCCAATAAAAAATTACATTAGTGATGAAAACAAGGTTTTTAACTACATGGATGCTAAAAAACTTGTTATGAATAGTTATCTGATAGTATGTACAAAACTACATAAACTAGAATTTCTAAGAAAAAACAATATACAATTTGTGGAAAATACATTATTTGAAGATGTATTATTTCATATAAAAACAATGATTAAAGCTGAAAAAATAGCATATACTCCACAGATATTATATAATTATAGAAAAGAGGATCTTACAAGACAATCATCATCACTATTAAGTAGGGATTCTTTCATAATATTTTCCATATTTGATGAAGTTAAAATACTATTATTTAAAAATAATATTTATGAATCATTCAAATTAAATTTTATACGATTTGTTTTAACAGAACTTGAAAATATCTATTATAACATTGATAGCAAATACAAAGAAGAATTATTTAATAAAATTAAGGAATATACAAGTGATTTCAAATTAAATGAAAGTCAAAAAATGCAACTACCAAAAAATAATAGACAATTCTATGAAAACATACAAGACTCAGAAACCCTATTTGATTTTAACTTACTAAATACTCTAAGAATAATAAATAATACACCAGAATTAATAGATGAAAATGAATTAAACACAATACTTAGCTTAATCAAACAATCAAATTCCAAAAATAAAAATACATTATATTTAATTGAAAATCTAGTGACAAATACAACTAAAGCATATGAACAAATAAATTACTTAACTAGGATAAATCAACAAATAATCTCATCAAAAAGTTGGAAAATCACCCGACCACTAAGATGGATAACATATAAACTTAAAAAAATACTAAAAACAAACACTCCCCCACTAACAAATAATAATCATATAATACAATCCGAAAACAAGATATTCAAGGAAATATTAACAATAAATAATGATTACATAGACTATACAACCCTAATTAATCAAATAAGAGAAAAATGTGCAAATATTAATTTAAATTCAAATATACAAAAATTGTTAACAGATAAAACATATAACCTAACCATAAAAAACAATAAAATCTGTCAAGAATATGAAAATACACTCTATAAATACATTATAAATGATATTTTAACTGGAAACACTACAATAATCTCTTTTAATAAAATAAGAGAACTAAACTTATTTGACGATGAATATTATATTAACCAGTACAACTATAAACTAGAAATAAACCCATTACTACACTACATATATATATAGGATATCTTGAAGGAAAAAATCCAAGCAATACATTTGATGGAGCATTCTACAAGAGATTTAATAAAAATGCTGGAAAAAGTAGTTTAAACCCACTAGTATATCTTGTACAAAAAGGAATCTATGAAGGATTAATAAAAACCAACCCCAATGCATGGCAGCCAATAACAGTAAATAGACTAGAACTTGATGAAAAAATAAAAGAATTACCAAACTTAGAAAATAAAAACAAGAAAAATAAAAACATAATAGTATCACTAACAACATACCCTAAACGGATAAATAATGTGAAATACACCATATACTCACTCTTAAAACAGACACTACAAGCAGATGAAGTAATACTATGGCTTTCAGAAAAAGAATTTCCAGACAAGGATGATAATCTACCAGAAGATCTTAAAAATATGAAAAATAAGGGATTAACTATTAAATACACAAGCAGTACCAGATCACATAAAAAACTAATACCATCACTAAAACAATACCCCCAATCTATAATAATAACAGCAGATGATGATATATACTATCCATCTGATTGGCTAGAAACACTATACCATGAACATGAAAAAGATAAAAACAGTATTATAGCCCACAGATGTAAGAAGATAACACTCATAGATAATAAACTAAGTGATTATAACACATGGACACTAATTGAAAACATGGAACCTGCAAGCTACACTAACTTCTTCACAACAGGAGGAGGAGTACTATTTCCACCAAATAGCCTAGATAATAGAGTATTTGATGAAACATTATGTGACAAATTATGTCCATATGCTGATGATATATGGTTCTGGACAATGGCCATACTAAATAAGACAAAAATAGTAGTACCAGCAAATAATATTCATATTATAACATACACCCAACCCGAAATAGATGTTTTAAATAACAAGGACTCATTATGGTATTATAATAAAACAAAAAATAATGAACAAATAAATAACATACTAGATAAATTCCCTGAAATACTAGAAATAATCAATGAATAATTAAAACTTATAAAAAGAAACTAATAAAGTAGGAGGAAAACACAATTACAATGAATATCACAAACAATATAAAAAAAGATAAACAATTCAAATTCTCAATAGTAATGTCCATATATAATGTAGAAGACTATATTAATGAGGCAATAGACTCTATAATTAATCAAACACTAGACTTTAATGAAAACATACAATTAATACTAGTAGATGATGGAAGCTGTGATAATTCAACAAAAATACTACAAGAATACCAGAGAAAATATCCCTCCAACATAACATTAATTATAAAAGAAAATGAAGGACAAGGACCATCACGTAACAGGGGACTAGAATACGTACAAGGAAGATATGTTAACTTCCTAGATAGTGATGACTATCTAACACCAGAAACACTAGAAAACGTTTATCAATTCTTCAAAAAACATGAAAAAGAAATAGACATAGTAGCCATACCAATGTATCTATGTGATAAAAGCACAGGACCACATAGATTAAATGATAAATTCAAAAAAACAAGAATAATTGACCTAGAAATAGAACCAAATAATCCACAACTATCAACATCATCAGCATTCTTTAAAAAAGAAGTATTTGATAAATTTAAATTTCCAACAAATCTAGTAAGCTCCGAGGATGCATACATCCTAGCACAAATACTACTTGAAAAAAAGAAGTATGGAGTAGTAAAAGAAGCTAAATACTACTATAGGCAACGATTTGATTCCACATCCACCACAGATGACATGATAAACCAAAAAGAATACTACATACCACGACTCACAGATTACTTTATAGGATTAATAAACTATGACATATCACTCGATAATAAAGTATGTGAATATATTAAATTTCTCATGGCATATGAATTACAATGGCTTCTACAACTACCAAACACAGACATACTCACAGATGATGAAAAAATAGAATTCTGGAATAAACTAGACTATGTTCTGGAATTTATTGATGAAGAAAACATTGATAAAAACATATACATTCAACAACCACTACAAGCATTTTTCATATACCTAAAAAATAGACAACACAAAATAAACCTTGAAGATAACAAAGTAGTTCTAAAAACAAATCAATACCTAATAGACACACTAGATAAACATAAAATCTGGCTAGATATCGTTGAAATAAGAGATGGTTATCTTAATATTTCAGGACTATTTTCATCAAACTTTAAAAATGATACAATAGACATATACCTTGTATGTGAAGATGAAAAAATAAATGTAATTAAATGTAGAAAAGTAAAATACACAAATCCATCCCGACTTACAAAAAGTTACCTCTCTATCAACTGGCTATATAGATATGCCTTTGATGTAGAAGTACCACTACCCCATATACATGAATCAAAATACACATTTAAGATAATATATACAGAAAATACCATAGTACACACATTCAAGCCATGGATAGGATTTAATGGAACATGTAACTTATCAGCATTCAGCAGATACCAAGTAAATAATAACAAGATATGCACACTAGAAAATGGGTCATTTACAATAAAAGAAGCTACAACACCACGAACAATAAAAGCAGAACTAAAAGATCTAAAAGAACAAATACATAGAATACCTGAAGGATTTTATAAAGCAGTACCATTTAGAATAGTATACAATATAATACAAAAACTATATAAAAATAAAGACGTATGGCTCTTCTCAGATAGGCCTGACTTTGCAGATGACAATGCAAAATGCCTATTTGAATACGCAACAACACAAGATGATAACATAACAAAGTACTTCATTATCAATAAAGACAGTCCAGACTACAATAAACTACGAAAAAAACATGAAAACATAATAAAACATGGCTCACTAAAACATAAAATATTATACCTTACTGCACAAAAAAATATAAGTTCATATGTAAATGAAAACTTTATAAATCCATTCTATGATGATAATTATTCATTATACAAGGGATTAAACACATCACACCAATACTTCCTACAACATGGAGTAACAAAAGATGATGTATCCTACTTTATAAGTAAATACAATAAAAACTTGACAATGATAAACACAGTATCAGACTATGAACAACAATCATTTATGAGTGAAGGATATAACTTCAACAAAGAGCGAATACCAGTACTAGGATTTCCACGATATGATAACTTAAACAACAAACAAACACAAAAACAAATACTATATATGCCAACATGGAGAATGCAACTAGAAAACGAGTTAGTATTCAAAAACTCACAATACAAGCAAACACTAGAAAACTTCCTAAACAACAAACAACTACATAAAATACTAGAAAAAGAAGGATATAAAATAGTATTCAGACCACACCCAGAACTAGTAAAATACATGGATTTAATTAACATACATGAAAATATTAATGTTGTAATGGATAAATCATACCAGGAATTATTTAATGAATCAGCACTACTTGTTACAGATTACTCATCAGTATACTTTGACTTTGCATATCTTAAAAAACCAGTAATATACTATCATGCAGATGAAAACTATCACTATGAAGAAGGATACTTTAATTATGAAAACATGGGCTTTGGAGAAGTAATAAAAAAGGAAGAAGATCTTGTTAAAAAAATAGAAGACTACCTATATCTAAACTGTCAAATGGAAGAAAAATATGTTAAACGAGTAAAAGACTTCTTTAAATACACTGACCAAAATAATTGTAAACGAGTATATGAATGGATATATGAAAATTAGTAGAGATGTTATATTATGACAAATAATGAAGATGAAATAACTAGACTAAAAAATGAAGTAGAAGCATTAAAGAAGGAATTACTACTTAAAGAAGCAGAAAATGAGAAACTAAAAAAAGTAAATGATGATATATTTTCCTCTACAAGCTGGAAGATAACAAAGCCACTTAGAATACTAAGTAACAAGAAGTAGAGTATAATCCAACTTTTTTTATATAATAATATCATCTACTATTTTTTAATTCATTTTTGGATAATTCTATTTTTTAAAAAAAAATTTATCTAATTTTCTACCCTAAATTAATAATATCATGTATATGTATTGTACTAAAAAATAGATGTTAGAGAGTATAACTTATTTCCTTGGCAAATTCTTTCCACCAAAAATATTATGAATACTAAGCTCACCATAATCATCAATAACAAGTGACTTAAGATAATCCATATCACTATTACTAATACTAAAGTTAACATCTAAGTTATCCTGCATATGTTTGATATTTCCACTCTTTGGAATAGGTACACATCCTAACTCAATAATATACTTCATACATAATGCTGCAACAGACACATCATATTTATCAGCAATCCTTTGAATATCCCTATTTCCAAAAACAACACCATGAGCTATAGGTGAATAAGCCTCTATGAGTATATCATGACTATTACAATAATTAATAAGCTCAAGAGAAGCAGAGCCAATATGACATAGAATCTGATTAACCATAGGTTTTATACTACAATTATCAAGTATATTATCCACGTCAACTTCTAGAAAATTTGATAAACCAATACTTCTAAGCTTACCCTCCATATATGCATCTTCTAATGCATTATAAACTTCAATATTTTCACTAAAGTAATGATTTTCATTTCTAAAGTCACTCCATGGTTCTGGTGAGTGAATAATCATAAGATCAATATAGTCCTCATCGAGTGTAGTTAATGCTTCATCAATACAAGTTACAGCTTCATTATAACTTTTACACTCTGATGGAATCTTTGTAGTTAAGAAAAGTTCACTACGAGAAATTCCACACTCTTTTATGCCAATACCAACTCCATGTTCATTACCATAAGATTTAGCAGTATCAATTAAACGATACCCTAGACTAGTAGCATTTCTTATTGCATCTACTACTGTCGTGTTATCTAACTGCCATGTACCAAGACCAATAGCTGGAATTTTAACACCATTATTTAATTTATAACTTTTATTTATCATAGTTATTAACTCATAGAATACTAGTTTTCTTTTTCTAGTCCACATTCACTGCATTTATGTTCTTGTATAGTTATTATACCACCACAACTAGGACACATCCATTCTTCTCTATCAAGAGTCATTATCTTGTTTATTCCAGTATTTTTTATTCTTTTTGCACTCTCTAGTGTGGAGTAATTATTTCTTTTAATGGAGTTTTTATCATTCTTTTTAATTAATTTACATGGAAATTCACTGCATCTTCCACAGTATTTCACTCTCTTTTTTGGAAGACAAGCTCTTATCTTACATTTTAGTGCACTTTTGGTCTTATTTGGACTATCAATAAGACATCCTGGACAATCAGCTTTCACATATTTATTACATAATGCACAGTTCATTCCACATGGTGCATACATTATAGTATCAATTTTCTCAGGCATCTTCATAAAATACCACTCCATTAACTTACTTATTTTAACCTATAAATAGTCGTATCTCTTTATTAATATTTAAAATATCTCATTTAAGTACTAGTTCTATTAGATTAAGATAATATAATAATTTAAAATAATATAATAATACTTTTTTTTTAATCTTCTAATAAACTTTGCATAAAATAGGTTTATTTTAATTTAAATTAGTATTACCTGGAATTTAATAAAAAATAATTTTTTAAAGTATTTTTCATACGATAATTCTACAATAATTTCTTCTTTCTTTTATATTTTTTTTATTATTAGCTTATATTTACTATTCAATTTTCTTTTATTTTTCATCAAATTATAAATAGTTCTATATATATATAATTTGATTAACTTTGGTTTTCCCTTTTTTAGTGGTAATTGGGGTTTTATGTGTATGGGGATGTTTTCATGTATTTATGGGAATTTCTCATTATTAAATCCTTTTTATTAATTATGGGGGAGAATAGTATAGTTAATTTTTTTCATATTATAAAAAAACATTTTTTTGGAGAATATAATGAAAAATAAGAATATTAAATCTGTATTCTTATTAGTAACACTAGTATTCTTACTTGTTGGACTCACAGCTCTTTCTGCTGCTGATACATCAAGTAACAGTACTGATGTAAGTACATCTAGTGTAAGTAGTGTATCTGATAGTTTATCTTCAGATACTCTTACTACTACTAGTGATAATAAGAACACAGTAACAACTAAGGCAATTAAAAGTGAAGGTGAAACAGTAAATTACTATGTATCTGATTCAAAAGGATTAGATACTAATGATGGTTCTAGTACTACTCCTTTCAAAACTATTGAAAAAGCAATTAATTCAACCACAAGTAATGGTGTATATAATATACACATTGATGAAGGAGTATATAAAGGCATAGGAAATACTAACCTAACAGTATCTGGAAATAACCATATTAACTTCATAGGAACAGGCATTAATAAAACAGTCTTTGACGGTGAAGCAAATTACACTATTCAAGAAGAAGGATACTATTGGGGCTCATCCAGTGTATGGAAAAACTATGTTAATGATACAGGTAATTGGTTTATGAACATCACTGAAGGTAGTGGAAAAATCACAATTACTAATATGACTTTCCAGAAAGGATGGGTAAAAGGTGGAAGTGCAGTATCTGCTTATAAACTAGCACCAATAGATAACTATGCAACACTAAGTGTAGATAATGTATATTTCTATTCTAACTTCTGTGGTGTAGGTTCAGCATTAAGAAACCGTCCAGGAGCAACATTAACAGTAAATAACAGTGTATTTGATTCAAATTGTAAATCAGACAGTACAGGAAATGCAGGTATCATATACAACAATGGTACAGCACGTGTGTACAATTCATTATTCACTGATAACTATGCTCGTTGGGGAAGTGTGACTAATGACCGTGACTTAAGTGTAATTAACTGTACATTCCGTAATGGTATCGCATATGATGGAGGTAGTGGATTTAAAAGTGGAACTGGTATCTACATGAATACAGGATCACTTGATTTTTTCACAGTATATAATGTTGATGATATACAAACACTCATAGAAAACTGTACATTTGAAAACAACCAACAATGTGATATACACATAGGATTTGGACAAGCAACAATCAATGGTAATGTATTTAACAAATCAACAGGTATTTATGAAGTAAGTGCAGCAAGATCAGCAAAAGTAAATCTTACAATAACACACCTCATAAAAAACAATCAATTTATAAACATGCAACCATCTACATTACTTACAACTTTACTTGCATCAACCACACCATCATTTGCATTCTACTCAACAGCAATGGGATATAATACAACAATAATCAATAATACAATTAATGTACCAGATAATGAATATGGTTATGGACTAAGATTAACAGGATATGCAAACGTAATAAACAACACAATAAACAACTACATAGAAGTAAATGGAAACAATAATACAATAACTGGAAATACTATAAATGTAACTAAGGATTATACAGTTTATGAAGTAGGTTATCGTTCAAATAATGTTGTAGCAAACAATACATTAATTACAGATATACTTAAAGGAGATTTATCTGTAACTATGCGTACACAAAGTAATATAGTTGAAAATAATACACCTATTAGTGATATAATAACAATAACTAATGATAATTACACAACATACTTTAATAATGATGGAACAATAAAAACAGGAACAATAGCAAATGGAAGTAAAATAATTTTCTCAGGAGAACTAACAAATAAAACATTCATATTTGATGATATAAAATTATTAGTAACAAGTGAAACCAATGCAACACTCATTAATTCAACAATAATCACAAGAAATAATGCAAAAATCATTTTTGAAAACATAAAAATAAACAATACAAATTCTATTACTGACTATGCAATTTGCTTAAATTCAAGTAATAATAAAATAATAAATTCAGAAATCACAGTTAACACAAATAATACTATTAGAGCAGTAATAATAGATGAAGATAAAAACACACTACAAGGCACAAAAATAACTGTAACTGGCCCATCACTTGATGTGGACTGGTCAAATTATCCAGTAGGTCTTGGAAAAAATATTGGACTATTAATAAGATCATCAGATAATACAATTAATGGTTCAACAATAACTGTTAACACACAAGCAAATGGAACTGAATATGGTTCAATATATGGTGTAGAAATTCAATCACCAGATGCAACAAAAACAGTTACTGGAAATAGATTAAGTAACAATTATATACTTACTACTGGTGATAAATATGCATATTCATTAAATATGGTACGAGCAGATAATACAAACATGACTTCAACCACACTACGTACTACAAGTAACTTCATAGCATATGCAATCCAATTATCAGGTCCTGCTAAAAATAATGCATTCACAGGAAATGCATATGTCACAGCTCCAAATACAGCATATGGAGCATACATAACAGGACAATGGTCAGGAACCATAACTAACACAACAATTGTGGATTATTATATTAGAGAAGTAAATTCTTCAAATGCATATGGTATATTACTTGAAGGAGTATCTAATACAAGTATTAGAACTGAAGCATATAATGTTGGAAATTCTGCAACAATCACTGTTAAAGGAACAATAGGTATTCCAATCCAATTAACTTATACTAATAACACAAATATTCATGAAGTAGGTATAAAACAAGATACAACTAGTGAAACATCACAATTTGTAGTAATTAATAATTCTACTAATATTATATTAGAAAATAATAGTATGAATGCTACAATAGGTAATGGAGTAAGTATTGTAAATTCAAGTAATATAAATGTAACTAAAAACTATATTAACATAAATAATGTACTTGGTGGAAATAATGCAGTGACAAGTACCAATTCAAGTAATGTACTTATTAAATCAAACACTCCAAGTATTGGTGTATTAACTGATGATTCATATAGTACATACTTTGATGAAAATTCAAGAATAAGAGAAAATATGTCTCTTGATTTAATAAAACTTGGTGGAGATTTACATAATAAAGATCTAATATTTAATAATTCTGTTGTGATGATAAATAATGGAAATTACACGATATATAATGGAACTATAATATTTGAAGGAAATGTAACTGGAATTAGTAATTTAACTAGTATTAATATAAATAATGTAAATAAATCAGCTATAATTACTAATTTAACAAACTCCATACAATCAGATATTTATATAACTAATGGTAATATTACTGTTAATGGTGATAATATAACTGCAGTAATGTCCTCATATAATAATGGTAGTAATATGTTATATCTCTATGTATTATATGAAAATATAACAATTAGTGGTAAAAATGTTGTATATCTTAATTATACTGGATTTATGTCAGGAAGTACTCCAAAAGGACGTGTTCAAACAGGTTATTCCAATATAAATATTACAGCTGAAAATACATCAATTGGATATGATATAACTTCTGCTGAAATATTCTTCAACAATAATAATCTAACACAAACTGGTAAAAATGTTACAACAATACTCTCTAACAATGGAACACTTCTTTCAACTAATGGATTTGGTTATAATAATGCAGTGATAAGTGGAGATAATGTATCAGTTATATATGCAATAAATAAAAAAGGAAGTTCAAGTTATATCTGCTATAATAATTTAACACTAACAAGCAGTAATCCAATAACTGCAATAACTATGGATGGAAGAATGAACTCAATATATAACAATAATATCATTGTAAATACATATAATGATAAAATTCCTGTAATTTCAGTAGAAAACGAACGTTCTTGTAGTGTAAAAAATAACTATATTGTAACCTATGACCTCTGTGGTAATGATGCAGTAGAACATACTGGTATTACTATTAGCGGTAATACTCCATCATACTTACCAGTAATAGTAAAAGTTAATGATATAACAGGATTTGTAAACCAAGTAACAACAATTACAGCTACAATCACTGATTGTGGTGGTAAAAACTATGCAGATGGAACAGTAACATTTACTGATGCAAATGCTAAAGTTATAGGTACAGCTACAATAGACAATGGAGTAGCAACAATAGATTATATGTCAAATCACATTATGGATTCAACAATCACAGCAACATATAATGGAAATGAAGTTTATAATACTAATAATACCACAGCAAAACTAATAATAAAAAGATTACCAACAACAATCACAGTTGACCCAGTAACAACACATATTGGTGATATAATAACACTAACTGCTACTGTAACTAATGGTGATGATATTATAACAAATGGTAAAGTAATATTCAAAGTAAATGGTAAAACACTAAGAGATGCTGAAGGTAACACTATATATGCAACAGTAAAAGATGGTAAATATGTTGTAGAAAATATAACAGTACTATCAGGCTGGGCAAAAACAAGTTCAGTAATCACTGCAGTATATGGTGGATATGGCGACTTTGAAAGTTCCAGAATTAACACAACATTCACTGTTACAAAACGTGAAGCAAAAGCAACTGTTGACTCAGTAACTGCTAAATCTGGTGAAACTGTAACATTCACAGTTAAACTAACTGATGATATCACAGTAAATGGTGGAAAAGTTGTATTTAAACTCAATGGTAAAACACTAAGAGACGATAATGGAAATGTACTATATGGTACAGTAACAGATGGTGTAGCAAAAGTAACATACACATTACCTCTTAAAATGAGTGCAAAAACTTATACCATAACATCTGTATTTTCAAGTGGAATATATAATAGAGTAGAATCAAATGCAACATTAACTGTGACAAAATAAAATTCCTTTTAAAAAATGGGTGGGAATAATATTTATTCTCACTTATTTATTCTTTTTTTTGAAAATAATTTATTAAAATTAGTAAATTCTAGAAAAAAATAGTCCCTTAGATTTATATAATTAATATTCTTCTAAACTGCTTGAATCACTAGGGGGACTACTTTGAGAAGAACTACTTATACTATTACTAGAGTCTTCCTGTTTATCTGATTTACTTACCCTGTAACTATAATGTTTTCTACCATTATTATCATACCAGTAAATATTGCCCTCATTATCACTATAATGATCATGAATATATTCATCATCAGAGAAACTACTACTCTTACTAGTTACAGTACTTGTTGTATTATTTGTATTATTACTAGTAGTATTATTTGTCATATTTATTGTTGTATTATTTGTTGTGTTATTTTCTGATTGTATTATATATGTAGTATATATTCCAAGAACTAGCAGTACTACTGCTACAGCAACTATAATGATAATTGTATTTTTTTTCATAGCTAGTTACTCCCTTACTTTTTTTAAGTTAAATATAATCATATGTTTATCCATATAACTAATTAATATTTATTATTCTTTTGTTATATTTCCTTTTATAAACTTTTATAATAATAAACTTACAAAAATATAATTAAATAATTAAATAAGAGATATTATCATGGAATACTTAACTAGTGAAGAAGCATCAAAGAAATTAAAAAGAGAACTTGAAACAATACAGATACCAGATTATGAATATCATTATGAAAAGTTTCAGGAAAAATATTCACCAGAAAACTTAAGAAAACTTGAGGGAGCTGATGTATTAAACACTATATTTATGCATGATGGAACGAGTAATCTTTGTCAGGATATGGAGTTTAATAAAGATTATAGGAATGCTGGTGCTATATGGGGTGGTAGTGCTTTTAAATTTTCACTTTTTAAGAATAAGGATGGAATTTGGAAGTATGGTACTCATCCATCTAATGTTGTAGATTTAACAGAAGATGAAGCTATTGAAACTGGTTTAAAAATAAGGGATGATCTTGTTAAAGCGTGTGATTTAATTAAGAAAACTTCACTAGATTGTGTTGAAGACTATGAGAATTTAGAAAAAGAATTTGAATTAATTTTTGAGGATACAACAGTAAAAGCAGGGCATGCATGGGTTCATAAGTATTTTCACATGATTTTTCCAGATAAGTTTACTAATGTGCATACTAGAGATAAACGAGTTGAATACTTAAATAATTTTAATTTATCTTCAACTAATTCTACTTATGGGGATGATGGTAAATTAATTAATCTTGCAAAAATTAGTAATATTTCAGTACGAAAGTTGAACAATTTCTTTGTTTTTAAATTTAAATCTGATGAAATAGTAGAATCACAAATTAATCATAGTAAACATAGTTACTGGCTTTTAGCTCCTGGTAAAAAGGGTAGGAAATGGGATTTATTTAAAGAAAATAATATAATTGCTATTGGATGGGATAAACTTGGTGATTTAAGTAATTTAGATAAGAATAGTATAAAAGACATTTATAATGAAGCTTATAATCCTCAAACTACTCCATGGAATGATATTAAAACTATTGATGACTTTGTAAATAATATTCAGGTAGGTGATATTGTAATAGTTAAGAAGGGACGATCTACTGTTTTAGGTTATGGTGAAGTAACATCTAATTACACATATGATGAGTCTTTTAGTAGTTATAATCATGTACGTCATGTTAACTGGATTTATTTTAATGAATGTGATACAACTGGTAAATTAAGTAAATTATTATCAATGAAAACATTGACTAATATTACGGGTAATATTGATGATGCTAGTGGTAAATACTTGTATGAGGTTTTATTAGATTTGATTAATGAAGATGTATTTACATCAGAACTATCTGTTCCTACTTATACACGTGATGACTTCTTAGATGATGTTATCTTTAAGGAAGAGGATTATGATAAGATTATTAAACTACTTAAGAGAAATAAGAATATTATCTTGCAGGGTGCTCCGGGTGTTGGTAAGACATTTATCTCAAAACGTATTGCTTATTCATTAATTGGTATAAAAGAGGATAGTCAAGTGGAGTTTATCCAGTTTCATCAAAGTTATTCCTATGAGGATTTTATTCAGGGATATAAGCCAACAGAGGATGGTTTTAAACTAAGAAATGGTGTTTTCTATAATTTTGTTAAGAAAGCTCTAAATAATCCAGATAAGGATTACTTCTTTATTATTGATGAGATTAATCGTGGTAATATTTCCAAGATTTTTGGTGAATTATTAATGCTTATTGAAAAAGATAAGCGTGGAAGTGAGTATAGTATTAGTTTAACTTATAGTGATGAGAAGTTTAGTGTTCCTGAGAATCTATATCTTATTGGTCTTATGAATACTGCTGATAGAAGTCTTGCAATTATGGATTATGCTCTTCGGAGAAGATTTGTATTCTATACTGTAAAACCATTATTTGGTGAAGATAATTTTAGAAATTACCTGTTAAGTACTGGTGTTGATGAAAAACTTGTACATCATATTATATCAGTATTTACTAGCTTAAATAGGGATATTAGTCAGGATATGGATTTAGGTGAGGGCTTTGAGGTTGGTCATAGTCATTTTATAACAGAAGATACACTTAATGTGGATGATTATATGGATATTATTGACTTTGATATTGCTCCACAACTAAGAGAGTACTACTTTGATGATGTTGATAAAGCTGAAGTACAAATTAGAAGTTTAAAATTTGAAAATTAATGATTAGTTATGAGTGAAATTCCAATTAGAAATATTTATTACATGCTTAGCTATGCATATGAATCACTAAATATTGATGAAAATATACTTGTAGATATAGATAACTTTAAAGATCTTCCAAATCTACTAGCCAGGGTACTGTTAAATGTAATTAACTCTCTTATAAAAAGAGGTTTCTTTAGAAAGTATAATATTATATCAGAGGATACATTAAATATAAGAGGTAAGATTAATATTAATCAAAGCTTCAAATCTGAAAATATTATTACAAAGAAATTAAATTGCGAATTTAGTGAATTTGAGAAAAACATACTCCTAAATCAAATAATCAAAACAACAATAATTAACTTAATAAAAAAAGTAGATACATCTATTGCCAGAAAACTAAAAAAACTTCTCATATACTTCAATATAAGTACTATTACACTAAACAGACAAGTATTTAATAAATTAATGTGGAATCGAAGTAATAATCACTACAAGCTTCCCATACAAGTATGCAAGTTAATATATAACTTAGAACTTCCAGAAGAAGAAATTGGTGATAATTATTTTAAGGACTTTATAAGAGATCCAAATAAACTACCACATCTTTTTGAAAAATTCGTGTTAAACTTCTATAAACAAGAACTAAATAATATTAAGACATATAGTCCATATATCAACTGGAATCAAACAAGTAATAATAGTAATATGTATAAATTACCAACAATGATGACAGATATTGTATTAGAAAGAAGAAATAGACAATTAATTATTGATACAAAATTCTATCAAAGTATTGTTAAAAATAATACATATCACTCAGCAAATATTTACCAGATTTATAGTTACATGAATAACAGTACATTTAAAGGTAAAGTAAGTGGTATGCTTCTTTATGCATCACTTGGTGAAGAACTAAATGAACACTTTGAAATAGACAAAAAAGACTTCTACATATACACATTAAACTTAAATGATAAATGGACAAATATAAACAAGAGACTACATGAAATAAGTAATCTACTATAATATAATATGTATTGGTGAATTAATATGAAAAATAAAAAACAAAAAACACGCTATATTTACTATATAGAACAAAAAAATAAGTATCGTGTTTCTAAAACTATAGATGGAAAACAAAACTTCTATGGATTATATGATACATTAGAAGAAGCAGAAAAAGTACGAGATAAACTATTAGAACACAACTGGAGTAAAGAATACTATGAAAAAAATCTAAGAAAAGAAGATACATCTAAAAAATCAGAGGATATGCAATATATTTACCTAGTAAAAGATACAAGTACATACTCCATATCTAAACAAATAAAAAACAAGAAATATAGTTTTGGCAGATATAAAACAATAGAAGAAGCAAAAAAAGCACGTGATGAACTTCAAGCACATGACTGGAGTATAGATTTTTATAAAAAAAATTATAAACAGGAACAAAAAAAGGATAAATACATACTCCAACAACCTAATGGAAAATTTACAATTAATAAGAAAATAAATGAAAAAACACTTAGTTTTGGAACATTTAACACAATAGATGAAGCACGTAAACACAGGGATTTCTGTCAGGAAAATAACTGGAATCTTAACTGTAGAAAAAATAAAAGAAATAATCATGTAACTGAAGATGAACAACATCTAAAATATATCCAACATAATAAAACACGTGAAAAATATATAGTACATAAATTTATCAAGAATAAAAATATACATTTTGGTACATATAACACATTAGAAGAAGCTATGAAAATAAGAGACATGCTAGTAGAACATGAATGGAGTATGGAGTACTATGAAAAAAATATAAAAAAAGAGCTTAAATCAGGAGCCAAGTACATAATTAAAAATAAACATAACTCATATGCAGTAAAAAGACATAATAGCTCCATGACCTTTTTATCAAAAACATATCCTACCTTAGAAGAAGCAGTTAAAGTTAGAGATGACATGATAAAACACAACTGGGATAAAGAATATTATGAAAAGAAATATAAAAATGAAGACAATAAATACCTTATAAAACAACCTGGTGGGAAATATACAGTTAGTAGAAGTATAAATGGAAAAACACTTAGTTTTGGAACATTTAATACGTTGGATGAAGCACGCAAACACAGAGATTTCTGTCAGGAAAATAATTGGGATGATACTTGTAGAAAAACTAAAAGAAATAATCATGTAACTAAAGATAAACATTTAAAATATATTACACATGACAAAACAAAGCTGAAATATGTAGTACATAAGATGGTTAATGGTAAATTTACTTATTTTGGTACATATAATACATTAGAAGAAGCTATGAAAATAAGAGACTTACTAGTAGAACATGAATGGGATAAAGAGTATTATCAACAATTAAAGGAAAGTAAATAAAACAATATTCTTCTAAAAAAAGGAATACTAAAAACCATTCAATAAAGATGTGATATAAATGTATGATGAATATATAAAGGCTGGAAAAATAGCAGCAAGTGTTCGTAAAGCTGCAGTAAAAAGAATAACTAGTGGTATGAAAGTTATAGATCTTATTGAATGGGTTGAAGCAGAAATAAAAAGAAAAGGTGCAGGATTATCATTTCCATGTAATATTAGTATAAATGATATAACATCCCACTATACATCGCCACCCGGTGATGATACAATTTTCTGTAATGGAGATATTGTAAAAATTGATCTTGGAACACATATAGATGGATATATTGCAGATACTGCTGAAACTGTTATTGTCACAGGTGATAATATTGAATTTAGTAGTAACTATTCTATGCCTGGACGATTAGATGATGGAAATCCACAAATTACTACACAGGATTTTGAAGAAAGAGTAGAATTAATTGAAGCATCCCGTCATGCTCTTACAAATGCTATAAGTATAATACATGATGGAATAACATTAGATAAAATAAGTAGTGAACTTGAAAAAACAATACAAAGTCATGGATTTAATCCAATAGGTGATCTTACAGGACATAGCATTAGTAGATATAAACTTCACTCTGGACTACAAATACCCTCAGTATCAACAGGGGATGCACATATATTACATGAGGGTGATGTTATTGCAATTGAGCCTTTTGTAACTAGTGGTGTGGGTCTAGTAGAAACTCTACCACAGCATTATATATATTCATACTTGCGTACAAGACCATTTGGTGAAAGTGAAGCAAGTAAATTACTTAAATATATACAGGAAAATAATATGTATTTTCCATTTACTAAGAGGTATTTTCTGGACTTGTATGATGAAAATAAGTTAAATCAGGTTATGCATCCTCTTATCACATCTCGTGCAATATTTCCATATAAATTATTACGGGAAGCTAGTGGTGCTATGAATGCTCAATGTGAACATACTATTATTGTAGAAAAAGAGGGTTGTATTGTTACAACATTATAGGAAATATTTTGGGTTTTATTAAAAAAGTAATTAATATATCTTGATAAAATTAATATATTGTATAAATTTTATACAAAATATTTATATATAAGATAATTTAATATATTATAATTGGGCATTTTAAGAAATATGAGAAAATAGTTGCTAACTATTTTTTTTGTTTCATAAGATGTTTATCCAGTGTGGATTAAAATTTTAAAATATTGTTAATAATTTAGTAATTATTCTTCTTTCTTTATTTTTTTTTAAGTTACCTATTTTTTTTTAAATTAAATAAGATTATACCATAGTTATACTCTTTTTGTAAAATAAGTTTTTTGAAGTTAAAGTCTTATAAAAAGAAAAAAAGTTTCTGAATCTATCACCTAGTGTTTCTTCTTCTTTTTCTTCATTATTTTCTATTCTTGGCTGTACTGGTTCTTGTCTAGCCATGTTTTGTTGTAGGTTATTTTTTATTTCATCAAGATCTAGTTTTAGAAATCCATTATCTATTATTTTATATAGTTTAGAGTTTTTATCAAGTATTTCTTCTGATTCATTAACTTGGTCTAGTAGTATGGCTAGTGTATTTTTTGAGTCTTTGAATTCAAAGTCATCATCGGTTATATCTTTATATATTTCATCAAATATTGCTTCTACTATGTATATTGTTTGATCAAATTCTGGTGTGTATGCCTTGTTAAATAGTAAGTCTACAGGTGTTGTACTTGTTTCTATGAGAAACATGTTTTCTTCAGGATGTTCATTATCAATAAATAGTGCATAACCTTTTTCTGGTATATATACTAGTCCTATATGTTTTTTATCATGTATTTCTAATGTTGTTTTTCTACTAGCTTTACTTAGACTTAGATAATTTAAATTTCGTATAATCATACTATTTTTCCTCTTATTATTTGAAATCCCTTTGAAATAAGTAGGTATCTCTAATTTCAATTAACTATATTTGTATATATCTATATAATATAATATATATTTTAAAACAAGATATGGAGTGAAATAAATGGTATATTGTACTAAGTGTGGATTTGAAAATGCTGATTCATCAAAATTTTGTATAACCTGTGGAAATAAACTTGATGTTAACATTTCTAGACCTAATCCACAAAACGATTTCCAAAATAATCCTGAACCTATGGATTATAATCCAAATAATCAAGGATATGAAGAACACCACTTTAATAGTAACCAACAATATAATGAAACTAATTACAACAATAATAATAATTCATTTGAACAAGGTATGAATGATGTAGGTAATTATATTAATGATTTAGGAAATAAAACACAAGATTCTATATTAAATTATAGAAAAAATAAAGAAGAAAAACATGCTAGGAAAATTCAAGATAAAAATGCATTATATTATCTTAATGGAAGAGAAGCAGAACTTTTTGCATATGAAGACTACCTAGAATTTGATTTTACAGAAGATTATTTTAAAAAAATTACAAGTAGATGGGGCGGAGTTAAAAAAATTTATTATCATCAAATAAATAGTATTCAAAAAAGAGATGCTGGATCTTTAGCTAATGGTTCTCTTGAATTTGAAGTTCAAGGAAATGTACGTGGAAAACAACAAAGAATAGGAAATTTCAATGAAAATCTAGTACATTACTATAAAAAATATGAAGCTGAAGCTACTGCTCTTTATGAATTTGTTAATCAGAAAATCATAGAAAGTCATAAAGGTGTTACTCAGGCACAAGTTGTTAAAACTGAGGATGGTCCACTGGATAAACTTAAGAAAAGTAAAGAATTACTTGATATGGGTGCTATAAGTCCTGATGAATATGAAATGATAAAAGAAAAACTTCTTAAAGAAATATAATCATTTATATGGAGATTTAATTTATGAAATCCACAAGTCTTGCCATTATTGGAGTTACTATAATAGTTGTTGCACTAATCTTTTCAGTAACAGCTTATAAGATCTCAGAATCAGAAACTCCAGAAATTACTAATAACACATCAATAAACAGGACAAATAACACAACCACCACTAATCAAACAAGTATTGTAACAGACAACTCTACAACAAGTACAGTTGAAGATACTAGTACAAGTATGTCTCAGGATAATTATGTTCTTACAGGTAATACTGTTAATGGAGAAACTATTGAAGAAAGACATTATATGAGTGATGGTATAGAATATATTGGTACTGCATCCACCATATACTATAGAGATGCTTCAACAGATATACTATATAAAAGACACCTAGATGATGATGGTGTATATAGGTATTATGATATTAATGGTAATCCATTTTACTAAGAGAATACAACATTAAAACTCTAATCTTCAACTATTCTATTTTTTTGAAAAATAATACAAATAAACGTCTATAAAAAAGAGTCGATATTCAATAAAAATTTTAAAAAGAAAAAAGTATTTGAATTAAATACTTTCATCTAAAAAGTTTTTAAATCTTTTACTTAATGTTTCATTATCTTCTACATTATCTATTATAGGTATGTTTTGATTTGAAAACTCTTGTATAATATTTTTTAATTCATCTAATTCTAATTTTAAAAATCCTATATCTATAATAGAATATAACTCAGAATTTTTATCTAGATATTCTGATGATTCAATAATTTTAAATACCCAATATTTGTAAAAAAATTAGGTGCAGTTTGCATAGATAATAATGAACTAAAACATATCTATGGAACATACACTACTGAATTTGGTTGTATTTCATTTATCGAATTAACACGAATAGAAAAACTATATAAAAATAATTAAAAAAATGAATGGATTAAATCAAAAAGAACTCCTCTATGTTGGGTATATCCATGATTTATATAATATAGTTCATCCATTAACTTTAATTTTGTATTAAATCGTTCATCATAATCACGTATGTCTGAAACTAATTTAACAAATAATTTCCCACCATGATCCATATATACTAATTCCAAACGTGGTTTTTTAGTTGAATACTTTTCAAAAGTATCATATAATGAATTTAATAAATCCTCTAAATTATGAGATACTACATAAGAAAGAGCTGCATCATCATAATCATATCTATCTAAACTAGATTTATCATATGGTTTATTTCTTGAATAACTTTTTTCATGTTGATTATCATTTCTTTTTAAAATACTTCATAACATCCGTTAATTTAATTAACCAATATGTTTATTCAATATAACACATTAAATAATCATGTATTCAAATAATAAATATTATAAAGATTATTTATATTTTTTAAAATATAATCAGTATTCCTTATAACAGTATATGCATCCCCTTTAATATCCGTATAGTTTTCTTCATAATCTGCTTTTTTCCGTTTCCCACTAGATTCAATTAATAATCCTGAAATTTTAGAAGATATTGAAGAATCATTTACAAAAGGATTTTCATATAAAATATTCGAAACTGTTCTATGCACTGCAATTTTATGAGTTAAATTGTAAAAATCTTGTTTTTTAGCTAAATTTTGTTCAAAAATACGATTTCTACAAGTACAAAAAGAAGTATAATAAGAACGATTTATTGCAGCACGTAAATATGTTTCTGTATCATATTTTTCAGATTCTTTAATTAAAAATTTAGCAAAATCCTGATATTTTGTCCAATCAAACATAATTAATCAAAAAGAACTCCTATATATCGTGTATACTCATGATTTATATAATATAGTTCATCCATTAACTTTAATTTTGTATTAAATCGTTCCTTATAATCATATATCTCTGAAACTAATTTAACAAATAATTCGCCACCATGACTCATATATACTAATTCTAAACGTGGTTTTTTAGTGGAATATTTTTCAAAAGTATCATATAATGAATTTAGTAAATCATCTAAATTATGTGAAATTACATAATCAATAGCTTCATCATCATATTCATATCCCTCTAAACTAGATGCAGAGTATGGTTTATTTTCTTGGATAACTTCTTTCATGTTGATTACTCCAATTATTTTTTTAAGATAGTTTTTTACAATTATTATTATTTTTTCAATTATAGTTCCAGAATATCTGATTTTTTAAAAGAAAAAATATTTAAACTATCATCATATTTTTAATTTTAGTAGTATATAAATTATTCTATCCTTGTGAAGTTTTCAAGTACATCATTTTATTGAATAAAATTCTTTTAAATCATTTATATCTAAATTTAATTTTTTAAATTTTTCAAATTTTAAGAGATGATCTAACATATGTTCTAACATGTTTTCTTTAGATTTCATTTTTGCATAATGTATTTTTCTATGACAATTAGGACATAATGGTATTATATTCTCCTTACAATCTAATTTAACTGATTGAAAACTATTTTCTCTAGCTAAAGGAATAATATGATGTGCTTCAACATAATTAGGTCGTGATTTTGAAGGAAATGTTATGTGATTTTTATCAAAAAAACAATTATACCTACTTTTTTCTAAAACAGAGACACTTAAGTTATAATTCCTTGTATGTTTTTTTAAACTTTTTGTACTTACATATTGAAAATCTGTTTTAAAGAACATATTTTCATATGTTTCCTCTTTCAAAAATCCATTCAAAAAATCCCGTTTATTTTCAACTAATTTAATTTTTTCAATATCATTTTCAGTCACATATTCAATAATATTCCATTTTTCCCAATAGGGTAATACCCATGTTTTCCATTTATCATATTCTTTTTCATGAATATTTATTCTATTTTTAAAATCTTCATAATTTCTTATATACGGTATTCTATATAAAAACCATTCGACAGGAATTGGTTCTTCCAATAATAATTTAAAAATTATTCTAAATGGATATAATGATAATTTAACTGATTTTGTTGCAGAATTCGGATAACTTGATTGTAATAATTGATATAAATAAAATTCTTTTGCTTTAATATAATCTTTTTTCTTAATAGCTTCTAAAAAATTCTTACCATCAACAGATAATGAAAGTTCATCATCAATATTCCTAATAAATCCTACAAATTCTAATGGCCTATAAAAATGTCTTTTATTTGATTTATTTTCATCTAACTTATAATTTTCTTTAAGATAATTACAAATAGATTCTTCATAATTTGAAACTGTGATAGGGCCGTTCTCTTTGAAAAACTCAAGTACACCTATACTTCTTGTAGACATTTTATTAGAGTCCCAAAATTCTAAGTTAGAATCAAAAGGATTTCCATTCCCTGCAACTTGCCATCTGTATTTTTCAGCCATAGCTTAACCTTCCCGTTTAGGCATAGTTTTTAATAAATTTGCAGAGAATTTTGGAGGTATCCCTTCACCAATTACTTGTCTTATGAAATTTTCACTAGCCCACTCCGGAATATTCCAATCATCAGGTAATCCAGTTAATCTAATAATTTCTAAAATAGATAAAACTCTTGCATCACTATATGTTCCATCATCTAATAATCTACCAGGATGTACATTATTCTGTGAGGAAATACTACCATTACACATAGTAATTGTAGGTGCTGGTTTATCCCATTGAATTCGTTTATAAGTTGTTCTATATCCTTTTATTCTTCGTCCCTCTTTTTTAGGATAATATTTTTTATTATCAAATGCAGTTTCACCAGTTGGTGTATTTTTCATCCATAATATGTGTCTATCATTATGTTTTTTAGCATGATGTAAAGGAATATTTGATTGTTCACCACTTTCAAGACTAGGTAAATCACCGATAGCATCTTTTACTGTTATTTTTTCTAATTTTTCAGGAAAATCCCATTTTTTAATATTAGAAATTAGAAAAATAGCTCGTTTTCTAGTTTGTGCAGTTCCATAATCTGCAGCATCTAAAATACTATAATTAATATAGTATCCTAATGGTTGTAATTCTTCAATAATGTAATTTAAAATTTTAACCTCTTTATCACCAATTTTTATTGAAAATTTAAGAATTTGAGGTACATTTTCTAAACATATTAATTCTATGTTTTTCTTTTTTAAAAAAAACAAAATAAGAGTAATTTAATTATATTTAATGAAATAAATATTATATTATTTATAAATTTGAGGAATTCATATGGTTAACGGAGTATCTTTATTTTCAAATGTAGGTATTGGAGAAACATACTTTGAAGAATATGGTTTGAATATTTGTGGTGCTAATGAAATAATTGAAAAAAGAGCTAAATTTTATAGACATTTATATCCTGATTCTAATATGATTTGTGGTGATATAACAAAAAAAGAAATTTTTGATAAACTTATTGATATTTATCAAAGAAATAACTGTGATTTTTTAATATCCACTCCTCCTTGTCAAGGAATGAGTCAAGCAGGAAAAATGGATAAAGATGATCCTAGAAATTCTTTAATTATACAAACTATTAATTTTATTAAAGAGACCCGACCATCTAATGTAATTATAGAAAATTAAAAATTATATGAAAATATATGCCTTTTCATCGACTTCGTTATAGATGGCTATAACGAATGAATAGAGTATTATTTTTCCAGTAGTCTTTCAATTAATCTAGATATTTTCATGAATAATAATTCATCTTACTATAATGTATTGACTAATTATAATACTATCAAAAATTATATATTCATAGTTCTTCTCGAAAAATTAAAACATATACTTATGGTAATACATAATAAAGTAAAAATAGATAGAAATAAAGCACTCATATTAAAAAAAATAACTTAGAAACTATATTATTTCTCATAATATTTGATTCTTTTAATAATACGGCAATGTCATTTGAAAGAAGTTGATTTGTTACATGAGGATTATTTGTTAAAATATTTGTTGCATAATTTTCATATTTTTTCAATCTATAGCAAATGGATCCATTTTTTTAGGAGTACTTGTTTTATATCTTTGTCTTTTAATAAGTAAGATGGTTCTATTTTTAAAGTAATTTCATCTTTGATGGTTGTGTCTTGTATTTTATTGTTAAAATTATAATTTTTTTGTTTGTGCAAAATGTTCTTCAGGAAAATTATTTTTAAGTAATTCCTTTATTTCTTCAATCTTTTCTATATAAGTCCTGTTCTATTTTTTCGAAAGAAAAACATGAGATTAATATTTGTTAAATAATGATTCATTTTATAATAAATCTCCTTCATAGTTCATTATGATTATTCTTTCTTTTTGTAGAGTGGATTGTCTGCTTAAAGGTCAAGTTATTATAAAATATAGTTGAGGGAGTAAAATAAATAATCATAGTCAGTTAATTTAAAATAACAAAGATTTAAAAAATAGTTCTAACAGATACTCTAATAAAAAGAAAAGATAATATATGGACAATAATAGAAAGGCAGTTAAAATGAAAAGTGAAATGGATAAGTTGAAAGCTGGCGAAGAATACTGTTATGATGATGAGGAAGTAAATGGATTGAAAGTAAATGCAATAGTGCAATCTCAACGGTATAATAGTATAGACCCTAATGATAAAGATAAACAATATACAGTATTAAAAGAAATTCTTGGAAGTGTAGGTGAAAATGTATGGATAGCAAATACATTTAACTTTGACAATGGAAAAAACATACATATTAAAGATAACTTCACAGGAAACTTTAATTTAACTATTCTTGATATTAGAGAGGTATATATTGGAAATAATGTTATGATTGGACCAAATACTCTTATAACTACTGTTGGTCATCCACTTAATCCACAGGGACGTAGAGATCATCTTGCTATGGCAGAACCTGTTACTATTGGTGATGATGTATGGCTTGGAGGTAATGTAACTGTACTTCCTGGTGTAACTATAGGAAATAATGTTGTTGTGGGTGCTGGAGCTGTTGTAACTAGGGATATACCTGATAATTCATTAGCAGTGGGAGTACCTGCAAAGGTAATAAGAGAATTGGAAAATAATGTTGAATAAATTTGGAGTGATATTTATGGTATGTGATATATCAACGGAACATGAAGAACCATTATCTGAATTAATAAAAAGATTATATGAATTTGAGGGTATTGAAGTACTCTGTGAATGTGTAAAACTATTACAAGAGAGTGTGACAAGAGAAGAATTAGAAAAATTAAGTGATGATGAGTTATACAGGTACTATTTGCAAGCACAAGAGAATATTAAGTAGTAATCTAAATTACTACTTTTCTACTTTAAATCATGCTTCTGTATGGATATAGTCCTTTTTCTTCATATGTATTTTTAAGCCATGCTTTAAATACTGGATCTATTAATTGGTATTTTCCATTATCATATTCAATTAGTGCTAAATCCATTAAATGATTTAGTGGTTTTCCTAGTGAACCACTTTTTACTTTTAGTTTTTCAGATATTTCTAATCGTTTTAATGGTTTTTCTAGTAAATTAGTTATTATTTTTTGTTCTCTTAGTGTTAATTTTCCCCATTGTATTAGATGACTTGTGATTAATACAGGTATTATGTTTTTAAACTGTTTTTTTATTTCATTTGCATCAAGAATTATTTTTGGAGGTAAAAGATTTGCAAAAATATTAATATATGCTGGTATTCCATGAGTACATTTATAGAATTGTTCTATACCATCTTCAGTTAATTTTAAATGATTTGCTTTTTCATTTAGATAATTTGTTGTTGTTTGTTGTGTGAATGGTTTAATTTCTATAGTTAATATTCTTCCACCAAATGCCCCATTTTGTCCTACCATATCCATAATTAATGTATCCTTAACACTCATACTACCTGAAAATAGGTATGATACATTTTTTTGTGTTTGTGTTTTATTTCGTAAATACCATAAAAATGAATTAAGATCCTCGTCAAGGTCTTTTATTACTTGTATTTCGTCAAAAAATAATAGAACTCCTTTGATTTTATTTTTATTTTCTTCATATATTTGTTGAGGTAACTCCATTACAAAATCAATTAATTTAGTTTGATTTTTTTCTGTTTCTATTAATGGTAATGGTATATTTTTATATTGTGTTATGTTGGATACATGAATATTATTAGTTTTAATGTATTTTTCTAGTTTTTTATTTATAGTATTTAAACCAAAGTTATCACATGATTCTATTAATTTTTTATAGATTAATTTTATAATATCTATTCTTTTTAGTTTATTTTCTTGATATTCAGGGTTTTGTGATATGTCAATATATGTTACAAGATAGTCTTCTTTAAAGTTCTTTTCTAACTTTTTTATTAGTGCTGTTTTTCCTACACCTCTTATCCCAGTTAATAGGATTGTTGGTGATGATCCATAAGTTGTGCCTTTTAGAAGATTAGATATGAATTCTATATCTTCTGTTCTATTATAAAATTCATAATCATTTAATTCTACGTCAGTTCCCCATGCCATATGATACATTATTATTACCTCTATTATAAAATAGATTTATAAAAATATTTAAATAATCTAAAATGGATTATGTAATCATAAATAGATAATAGAATACTTAGATTTCAAATAGATTATATAATCTAAAATAGATTACTTTAGTATAGTACTGCTGTTAGTAATGTTAAATATTCAGGGAATTTTCCTTCTTTCATATCTATTGTTTCTAGTTCAAATCCAAATACACCAATTAGTGTTTCGTTAACTAGTGTTCCTATTGATTCAATGGAATGTCTTACTAATTCTGGATGTATACATGGTTTATCATATAGTCTACTGCATTTTAAACATATGTTACAGTAACCTGCGGATAATGCTAGTCCATCGTATTGTTTCTCTTTTTCCATGAGTTCTTCTGTTATGTTAGTTTTTTCCTTAAATAGAGTGTTATCGACTATATTCATTATTTCTTCTTCTTTATATGTTTTTTCTAGGAATTTTTTTGTGAAAACTATTTTTGTTGCTATTAATTCTATATTTTCATATTTTTCCCAGTATTTTGTTACATCTTCTTCAAATTGTGGACATGCCCAGTTATTATTGTATTGTGGACATTCACTACATAGTTTTTCGGTATATTCTAGATTAACATAGTTTTTGTAGAATTCTTTTGTAGATACTGTTTTTATTTCTTTTACTGCATTATATGTATGGCTAAAATCATCTTCTTTAATCATATTTTAAAAACTCCCACTTACTTATGATTAATTTCATCTATTATATCATTTTTGTTAATTATGTGATTTATATTAGGGACTATGTATGTAAAAAAAAGAGTTAAAATATTATTTATAGTATACTTGGTATATATGTAGTAATATTAAATTTAAGTATTCCATAATTAAAACAAGAATTTCACCAATAGAATAAACAAGATTATGAAAAACATATATTTTAATCTAAATTATTTAACACTATTATAATTATTTTAAACAGAAAAAGTGTATATATGAATAAAGATAATTATTTGTTTAAAAATTAGAATGAAATAATAGTATAACTAGTTTTCATTATCAAAAATAAGTGTTTATCATTAACTAGTCTTAATAAAAAAAATTTTAAAAATTAGATTTTAAAGTTTATTAAAAAAAATATAAAGAAAGTGTGAAAGTTATAATTAACTTCATGATTCACTTTCTTATTCTATAATTGTTAAAATATTTGTCGTATTCCTGCCTGCAAGATATGCTTGTCTTTCACCAGATACAATCATAATATCATTAAATGTTTTAAATTTAGAAGCATTGATATTACTTAAATCAATAATTCCATTTACAACTTTAAAGTATATTGGAGTATCGTTTGCATCTTTTACAGTAACATTATTTACTTTTACACAAATCTTGTTTACTCCTTTAACGAGATTTCCATTATAATCAGTTATAGTACCAGTTATTTTGGTTATTGTTTTTGTGGAGTTGTTAATTGTTACATTAGTAAATTGTATATTTATTGGTGATTTTTCCACGTGGAATATTGTAGTATTTCTACTATCTGGATAGAATATATCATTTTGATATACTGCCTCTACTGTGTAGTTACGTAAACTATTGTTTCCATCAACACTTGCCATTCCAGCAGGTACATGATATGTGTATGTTGCAGTATTATTTACTACTTTTACACGTGTTGCATTACCAGTTTCATTTTTAATTGTTACACCATTTACTTTGAATATTACATATCCTTCTTCATTTATAGCAGTTGTGTTTACTCCATTAGGAGTTGTATCACGTAGTACTGCAGTGAAATTAATATCTACATCTTGATTTGTAGACTCTACAGTTGTTACTGTAAGTTCTGCTCTTCTTTTAGTAATTTGTGCTGTTGTAATTTCTGAAACATTTGCTTCATAATTACGTGCACCACTATATGATGCAGATAGGTTTTTTGCATTACGTAAGTATAAATCAGCTGTTAATGTGTAAGTCACGGTTCCATTTACTACACTGAATTTAAGTGGGTTTGCTGTACTGTTAAATGATCCATCACTTCTTAGTGTTTTACCATTTAATTTAAATACTAGGTTTCCACCATTTACAACATTACCATACATATCAGTTACATGAGCAACTAATGTAATATTTTCACCAATAATACCAGTTACACTATCTACTACAACAATAGTAGAACGTTTTATTACTTCAGTATCACTAGTTGCACTAGATTCATAATATGTATCATTTCCAGAATAGCTTACATTTATTGTATGATTTCCTACTGGAAGTTTTATTGTTACATTATATGTACCCATTTCATCAGTAGTAGTTATAACATTACCATTAGGACTTGTTATAATTACAGTTGCACCTGAAATAGAATTTCCTTCTTCATCAACAACTTTACCAGTTACAGTAGTTCTATTTCCAACCGTTGTATTTTCAATAGGCTCAATTGTAATAATTGAATCTATTTTTGTTACATTGAATGTTGTAACATTACTGCATGGATTATAAGTATCATTACCCTCATAGTTAACAGTTACATTATTTATTCCAACAACACTAGTTGTGTAATTAGTTTTATAGACTCCATCTTCTGTAGTTACTTTAGCTACTTCTACTCCATTTACTGAAATAATTACTTCAGCATCAGTTATTGTTTCACCGTTTTCATCAGTAAGTACACCAGTGATTTCTACTGTTTTACCTACATCTACAGATTCAATAGGATTAACTGTTATGCTTGAGTTAACTTTACGTACTTTGTACTCTGTTTTATTACTACTTGGGTTGTAGGTTCCATTTCCATTATATGTAACTTCTACTGTTTTATCTCCTTCTAGAACCTCAGAAATAGTTACTTTATATTCACCATTTTCATTAGTTGTAGTAGAGTATTTTTTACCCTCTACTGTTACTGTTACGTCCACATCAGAAATAGGGTTACCCTCTTCATCAACAACTTTACCAGTTACAGTAGTTGTACTTCCAACAGTATTATTTTCAATAGAATCTACAGTAATTACTGTGTCTATTTTTGTTACATTAAATGTTGTAGCTATTTTACTTGGGTTGTAAGTTCCATTACCTGCGTAATTTACATCCACTGTATTTTCTCCTACAAGAATTGTGGTATATTCAGTTATGTATACTCCTTCACTATTTGTAGTTACTTTAGCTACTTCTACTCCATTTACTGAGATAATTACTTCAGTATCAGTTATTGTTTCACCGTTTTCATCGGTAAGTACACCTGTAATTTCTACTGTTTTACCTACATCTACAGATTTGATTTGATCAACAGTTACACTTGAGTTAACTTTACGTACTTTGTACTCTGTTTTATCACTACTTGGGTTGTATGTATCATCACCATTGTATGTAGCTTCAACAGTTACATCTGTAGCTATTTTTTCTTCAACGGATACTTCGAATTTACCTTCATTATTAGTAGTTACAGTATATTCTACTCCATTTACTGTTACTTTTATTGTAGCATCGGAAATTATGTTATTTTCTTCATCTACGAGAGTTCCAGTAATTGTGGTAGTTGCACCTACTCTAGTATTTTCAATAGAGTCAAGTTTAATTACTGTATCTATTTTAGTTACTTCAAAGGTCGTAGTTGTTTTACTTGGGTTATATGTTCCATTACCTTCGTAAGTTATATCTACAGTGTTTTCTCCTACAAGAATTGTGGTATATTCTGTTGTGTATACTCCTTCACTATTTGTAGTTACTTTAGCTACTTCTATGCCATTTACTGAGATAATTACTTTAGCATCAGTTATTGTTTCACCGTTTTCATCGGTAAGTACACCAGTGATTTCTACTATTTTACCAACATCAACAGAGTTAATTGTACCGACATCTACCGTAGTGTCAAGTTTACGTACATTATACTTAGTTGCATTAGTACTTGGATTATATGTATCATTACCAGCATAGGATGCTGTTACTTCCACATCACCAGATCTGTTTTCATCTAAGGATAATTCAAACTTACCTTCACTATTTGTAGTTAGAATGTATTCCACACCATTTACTGTTACAGTTATTTTAGAATTAGAGAGAATATTTTCTTCTTCATCTACAAGTGTTCCAATAATTACTGTTGTTTTTCCAACTGTAGTATTTTTAATAGAGTCTAATTTAATTACTGTATCTATTTTAGTTACTTCAAAGGTCGTAGCTGTTTTACTTGGGTTGTAAGTGCCATTACCTTCATAATTTATGTATACATTATTTATTCCAACAGTATTTGTAGTATATTTAGTTGTATAGATACCTTGTGTATTTGTGATTACTTTAGCTACTTCTACTCCATTTACTGAGATAATTACTTCAGCATCAGTTATTGTTTCACCATTTTCATCAGTAAGTACACCTGTTATTTTAACAACTTTACCTATATCTACAGAGTTAATTGTGTTAACTGTTATGGTTGTATCAAGTTTACGTACATTGTATTCTGTTTTATCATTGCTTGGGTTGTATGTATCATCACCAGTATATGTAGCTTCAACAGTTACATCTGTAGCTATTTTTTCTTCAACAGATACTTCGAATTTACCTTCATCATTAGTAGTTACAGTATATTCTACTCCATTTACTATTATAGTTACTTTAGAATTAGAAAGTACATTTTCTTCTTCATCTTTAAGTGTACCTATAATTTTAGTGGTTGCTCCTACTGTTGTATCATCAATAGAGTCAATACTGAGTACTGTATCTATTTTTGTTACTTTAAATGAAGTGGTAGTTTTACTTGGATTGTATGTACCATTACCTTCATAACTTACATCCACTGTATTTTCTCCTACAAGATCCGTTGTATATTCAGTTGTGTATACTCCTTCACTATTTGTAGTTACTTTAGCTACTTCTACTCCATTTACTGAAATAATAATTTCAGCATCTGCTATTGCTTCATCATTTTCATCAGCGAGTACACCTGTTATTTTAACAACTTTACCTACATCTACAGAGTTAATTTGATTTACTGTTACTTTTGTGTCTAGTTTACATACATTGTATTCTATTTTATCACTACTTGGATTATATATGTCGTTACCATCGTATGTAGCTTCAACAGTTACATCTGTAGCTAATTTTTCTTCAATGGATACTTCAAATTTACCTTCATCATTAGTAGTTACAGTATATTCTACTCCATTTACTGTTACTTTTATTGTAGCATCAGAAATTATATTTCCTTCCTCATCTACAAGTGTTCCAGTAATTGTAGTAGTTGCTCCAACTACAGTATCTTTGATAGAGTCAAGTTTAATTACTGTATCTATTTTAGTTACTTCAAAGGAAGTAGTAGTTTTACTTGGATTATATGTACCGTTACCTTCATAAGTTATATCTACAGTATTTGTACCAACAAGACTAGTTGTGTATTCAACACTATATACTCCATTTTCATTAGTTTTCATTGTTGTTAATACTTCACCATTTACTAAAATAATAATTTTAGCATTATTTATGGTTTCATCATTTTCATCAGTAAGTACACCTGTAATTTTTACAGTTTTACCTACATCTACAGAGTTAATTGTGTTAACTGTTACGGTTGTATCAAGTTTACGTACATTATATTCTGTTTTATCACTACTTGGATTATATGTGTCGTTACCATCGTATGTAGCTTCAACAGTTACACCTGTAGCTATTTTTTCTTCAACAGATACTTCGAATTTACCTTCACTATTAGTAGTTGCAGTATATTCTACTCCATTTACTTTTATGGTTACTTTGGAATTAGAAAGTACATTTCCTTCTTCATCTTTAAGTGTACCTGTAATTGTAGTAGTTGCTCCAACTACAGTATCTTTGATAGAGTCAAGTTTAATTACTGTATCTATTTTAGTTACTTCAAAGGAAGTAGTAGTTTTACTTGGATTGTAAGTACCATTACCTTCATAATTTATGTATACAGTGTTTTCTCCTACAAGAATTGTGGTATATTCTGTTGTGTATACTCCTTCACTGTTTGTAGTTACTTTAGCTACTTCATTACCATTTACTGAAATAATTACTTCAGCATCTGCTATTGCTTCATCATTTTCATCAGCAAGTACACCTGTAATTTCTACAGTTTTACCGACATCAACTGATTCAATTTGATCTACTGTTACTTTTGTGTCTAGTTTACGTACATTGTATTCTGTTTTATCATTGCTTGGGTTGTATGTATCATCACCAGTATATGTAGCTTCAACAGTTACATCTGTAGCTATTTTTTCTTCAACAGATACTTCAAATTTACCTTCACTATTAGTAGTTGCAGTATATTCTACTCCATTTACTTTTATGGTTACTTTGGAATTAGAAAGTACATTTCCTTCTTCATCTTTAAGTGTACCTATAATTTTAGTGGTTGCTCCTACTGTTGTATCATCAATAGAGTCAAGTTTAATTACCGTGTCTATTTTAGTTACTTCAAATGAGGTTGTAGTCTTACTTGGGTTATATGTTCCATTACCTTCGTAAGTTACATCTACAGTATTTTCTCCTACAAGAATTGTGGTATATTCAGTTGTGTATACTCCGTCACTGTTCGTACTTACTTTAGCTACTTCATTACCATTTACTGAAATAATAATTTCAGCATCTTCTATTGTTTCACCATTTTTATCAGTGAGTACACCTGTAATTTCTACAGTTTTACCGACATCAACTGATTCAATTTGATCTACTGTTACAGTTGTATCAATTTTACTTACTGTGTATTCAGTTTTATCATTGCTTGGATTATATGTATCGTTACCATTGTATGTAGCTTCAACGGATACCTTTGTAGCTAGTTTTTCTTCAACAGATACTTCAAATTTACCTTCATTATTAGTAGTTACAGTGTATTCTACTCCATTTACTGTTACTTTTATTGTAGCATCGGAAATTATATTTCCTTCCTCATCTACAAGTGTTCCAGTAATTGTAGTAGTTGCTCCAACTACAGTATCGTTAATAGAATCTAATTTAATTACTGTATCTATTTTAGTTACTTTAAATGTTGTAGCTGTTTTACTTGGATTGTATGTTCCATTACCTGCGTAATTTACATCTACAGTGTTTTCTCCTACAAGAATTGTGGTATATTCTGTTGTGTATACTCCTTCACTGTTTGTAGTTACTTTAGCTACTTCTTTACCATTTACTGAAATAATTACTTCAGCATCTGCTATTGCTTCATCATTTTCATCAGCGAGTACACCTGTTATTTTAACAACTTTACCTACATCTACAGAGTTAATTTGATCTACTGTTACTTTTGTGTCTAGTTTACGTACATTGTATTCTGTTTTATCACTACTTGGATTATATGTATCATCACCAGTATATGTAACTTCAACAGTTACATCTGTAGCTAGTTTTTCTTCAACAGATACTTCGAATTTACCTTCACTATTAGTAGTTGCAGTATATTCTACTCCATTTACTGTTACTGTTACTTTGGAATTAGAAAGTACATTTCCTTCTTCATCTTTAAGTGTACCTGTAATTGTAGTGGTTGCACCTACTGTTGTATCATCAATAGAGTCAATACTGAGTACTGTATCTATTTTTGTTACTTTAAATGAAGTGGTAGTTTTACTTGGATTGTATGTACCATTACCTTCATAACTTACATCCACTGTATTTTCTCCTACAAGATCCGTTGTATATTCTGTTGTGTATACTCCTTCACTGTTTGTAGTTACTTTAGCTACTTCTTTACCATTTACTGAAATAATTACTTCAGCATATGCTATTGCTTCATCATTTTCATCAGTGAGTACACCTGTAATTTCTACTGTTTTACCTACATCTACAGAGTTAATTGTGTTAACTGTTACGGTTGTATCAAGTTTACGTACATTATATTCTGTTTTATCACTACTTGGATTATATGTATCATCACCAGTATATGTAGCTTCAACGGATACCTTTGTAGCTAGTTTTTCTTCAACAGATACTTCAAATTTACCTTCATTATTAGTAGTTACAGTATATTCTACTCCATTTACTGTTACTTTTATTGTAGCATCGGAAATTATATTTCCTTCCTCATCTACAAGTGTTCCAGTAATTGTAGTGGTTGCTCCTACTGTTGTATCACCAATAGAGTCTAATTTAATTACTGTATCTATTTTAGTTACTTTAAATGTTGTAGCTGTTTTACTTGGATTATATGTACCGTTACCTTCGTAAGTTATATCTACAGTATTTGTACCAACAAGACTAGTTGTGTATTCAACACTATATACTCCATTTTCATTAGTTTTCACTGTTGTTAATACTTCACCATTTACTAAAATAATAATTTTAGCATTATTTATGGTTTCATCATTTTCATCAGTGAGTACACCTGTAATTTCTACTGTTTTACCTACATCTACAGAGTTAATTGTGTTAACTGTTACAGTTGTATCAATTTTACTTACTGTATATTCAGTTTTATCACTACTTGGATTATATGTATCATCACCAGTATATGTAGCTTCAACAGTTACATCTGTAGCTAATTTTTCTTCAACAGATACTTCGAACTTACCTTCACTATTAGTAGTTGTAGTGTATTTTACTCCATTTACTTTTATTGTTACTTTAGAATTAGAAAGTACATTTCCTTCTTCATCTTTAAGTGTACCTGTAATTTTAGTGGTTGCTCCAACTACTGTATTGTCAATTGAATCTAAATTGAGTATTGTATCTATTTTTGTTACTTCAAATGAAGTAGTTGTTTTACTTGGGTTGTAAGTTCCATTACCTGTGTATTCTATAGTTACGGTGTTTTTTCCAACTAGACTAGTTATGTATTTTGTTTGATAGAATCCATTTTCATCTGTTTTTACTGTTGTTAATTCTTTACCGTTTATAGAGATTATGATTTCTGCATCTGAGATGAGGTTATTATTTTCATCAGTGAGTACACCTGTAATTTCTACTGTTTTACCAACATTAACTGTATTAATTTGATTTAGTGTTACTTTTGTGTCTAGTTTATGTACATTATATTCTGTGTTATCAGAACTTGGTTCATATTTATAGTCACCATCATAATCTGCTTCAACAGTTACACTACATTCTGCTTTTTCTTCAACAGGTACTTTAAATTTACCTGTATTATCAGTAATTACTTCATATTCAACACCATTTACTTTTACTGTTACTTTAGAATTAGAAATAATATTTTTATATTCATCAGTGAGTGTTCCAGTTATTACTGTTGTTTTTCCAACTGTGGTGTCTTTAATAGGATCTATACTGAGTACTGTGTTTATTTTTATTACTTTAAATGTTGTTGATTCTTTAGTTGAGTAGTATTTGTTGTTTTCTTCAAATGCTACATCTACTTTGTTTTCTCCAACGGTTGTTGTTTTGTATTCAGTGTAGTAGTATCCATCTTTATCAGTAACTACTGTGATTAATTCTTCATCATTTACTGATATTTTTATGTTTGCATTTGGAATTGCTCTGCCTAGTTCATCTGTGAGAATACCTTTAATTTTAACTGTTTCTCCTATTTTTACTGTGTTTATAGGTTCAATTGTTATTGTTGTAGCAAGTTTTTCTACATTGTATTCTGCTTTTTTAGAGCTTGGATTGTATTTGTCGTTACCATTATATGTAGCTTCTACTTTTACTATTCCTGATTTGGTTTCTTCTATGGTTAATTGGAAGTTACCTTTATTATCAGTTGTTACATCGTATTTTTCATCATTTATTGTTATGGTTACTGGTACATTTGATGAGATTATGTTTCCAAATTCATCTGTGAGTTGTCCAGTTATTACTGTTGTTTCTCCAACATATGTGTTTTCAATAGAATTTAAAGTAATTTTGGTATTTAATGGTACAACTTTAAAGGTTGAATCATTTTTACTTGGATTATATATTGTATTACCTTTGTAGATTACTTGTATTGTGTTTGTTCCAAGATTATCTGCAATGTCGATTATACTATATGAACCATCTTTTCCAGTTGTTACTGTATCAACATATACATTATTTACATATATTTCAACATCTTCTCCAGCTAGGATTCTGTCATGTTCATCATATAATACTCCACTAATTGTGATTGGTTGATCTACTGTGGTAGTTTCAATTTTATTAATTGTTATATGAGTTTCAAGAATTACTGTAACTTTACTATTAAATACGTCTGATTGGTAGTGTTTCTCTTCTGATGTGTATACAAATTCAATATCACTAGTGTCATCTAAATTTAATGTGAGTGTTGCTTCTCCATTTATAACAGAACCTGTTCCTATTATTGAACCGTCACGGTATGCAGTAATGGTTCCATTTCTTACAGTATCATTATATACTTCACGTAATGAGATAGACACAGTTACTTCACCATTCTTCTTAATAAGGTAATCTTGTTCTTTAAATTTAACTTCGAGTAAGTTGTTTATGTATTCATTATCATGGATTATGAGCGTTGCAGGGTCTTCAGTATCATCTAATAATATGTCATTAGAGTCATCTGTGTTGTTTTCAAACAAGTTGTTTGTTATTACTGCATTACCCTCATTTCCAATTACATAGCTAGAACTATCTGTTACATAACTATTGTTTACTGTGTTATTATTAAAGGTAAGATTTCCTTGGTTGAATAATAATCCATTTTTAGTTGCACTACTGTTTGATAAGGTAGTGTTTGTTATAGTTAGGTTTCCACTATTGTAAATGGTTCCCCCATTTTCTTCTGCTTTATGAAGCTCGAATTCACTATCTTTTATACTTATATTTCCACTATTTACATATATTGCTCCACCATTTTGTGCAATATTATTGTAGAAATAGGAATCACTAATATTTACATTTGAGTTATTAGAGTATATTGCTCCACCATTGCCTGTAGCATTGCCTAAAGCAAACACACTACCTTCAATTATACTATTAGTGTTATTAAGATATAATGCTCCACCGTCCCCTGTATTGGATCCTGTGGTTGTAGCATTATTATAAGCAAAAGTTGTGTTAATTAGAGTTAAATTACCATTAGTTGAATAAATAACTCCTGAATGTGCATTATTAAATTGAATATATGAATTTATTAATGTAAGAGAACCTTCATTTGTAATTACACCACCTGTAGTACTATTACCATAATAGAATATTACATTAGATATGGTTATATTGTAATTTTTACTAATTTCTAGTATGCTAGTACTATTTTCTCCACTGATAACAGAATTTGTTCCCTCTAGACCTACTATACTAAATCTAGTAGCTTGGGTAATTGAGGATGTTTTTATAGTTCCCATACCTAAGGATTCTAGATTATAATAATAAGCATAACCTTGCTGAGTACTTCCAATTAATACTATTGTATCATCATCTCGTACCATTCTTAAAGCTCTGGCTAAGTTAGTAGGATTATTTCTATTATGTCCATCACTCCACCCATTTGGTTGCACATATATTGTGTTTCCCGCGAGTTTGAGTGATTTATTGTTACTTATTTTTGAAGAGGAATTTATGGATTTTGTTATCTGTGTTGATGTGTCATCATTATTACTTGATGTTGTTTGTGATACGTCACTATCCCCAGTTTCTAGATTTTTAGTGACTGTATCTATTATAACGGTATTATCTGAACTTGTATCATCTACTGATACTGTACTAGTAGTGGTTATGTTACTATTTTCTGTATCTGCAGCTGAGAAAGTTCCCAGACTTACAATTATTAAAATAAACATCAAGAATAGACAAATATATTTATATTTTCTATTCATTACGTATATACCTCTTTTAAATGTTTAAACATATATTTTTTTTACATACTCATTAATATGTAATATTTTAATCCATATTAACCATATATTTCATAAAAATTAAAATATATTAAATATATATAAATTTTTCTTATTATTTAAATTTAATGTCATTAAATGGTGATAAAAACCATTTAAAAAGAAATCTAGAACATTATATAATATATTATAAACATATTATCTCTTACTATATAAATAATACATCACTTTTCTTTACTAGTTTTTAAAATATATTATAAAATACAATACATAAAAAAAGTAATATAAAACATAATACATAAAATAAAAAAATATACACGTTTATATAAAAAAAGGAAATTGAATTAAAATGACAATAGCTTGGGGAACAGATACAGAATTAAATGATACAGAATTCTATAATAGAAAAAATGACATAGAATTACTATCCAATATATTAAACAGTAGCCAATATGGATCTACACCTACTATTCTACTTACAGGAATTAGAGGTGTAGGAAAAACAGCACTAATTAAAAAATTAAAAAAAGAATTTGATAAAGATTACCTTGTAACATACATAGATTTTGGAACATCATATGCATATCAAACAGGAAAACTAACACGAAAAAGTATAATGGAATTAATTTACCATGAAATAATAAAATCATGTAAAGAAGCAGGATTACAAACAATTGATAAAAAAATTGAAAAATTTTTCAAAACCCAAAATTTCAAAGTAAAAGAAATAATAGATTATAAAGGAATACCCTTACCAATACCCGAAACAGAGCAAGATTATAGTAAATTAGCCAATTTTGTAATGGATTTACCACAAAAAATATATGAAGAATATCATGAAAAAATAAAAGGTGTTTTCCTATTTATTGATGAATTTCAATTAATTAAAGAGTTAGATGAACCTATAGATAGTTTTTTATGGTTTTTTAGAAGTAAAATACAATCTGAAAAAAATGTAGCATACATAATCTCAGGTAGTATGAGTCTAAAAGATAATCTTATTGAAGAAATTGCTGGAAAAAATGGTGCATTTGGAGGTAGACTATTAACAGTTCTTATTGAACCTTTTACAAAAAATACTACTATATCCTATTTAAAAGAAAATGCACCTTATCTTAACTTCACCAAAGAAGGTTTTAATCAATTTTACACATGCACCCAAGGTATTCCATTTTATATAAACACTTTTGCTAAAGTACTACCTCCTGATAAAACATTAGATAAAGAAATACTTATCACTGAATTTGAAAGTGCATTAGATTTACTTGCAGTTCATTTTATTAATGCATGGCTTCAATTAACTCTCCAGGAACAAAGAATAATTATATCCCTCATTGACAAGTCTAGAAAAAGAATTGAAATAGCAAATGAATTAGGTGTTACTAGTGGATCTTTAAGTAAATCTTTGAATAACTTACAAAATAAGATATTAATAGAATTTTCGGATAATAAATACAAAATTAATGACCCCATTCTAAAATTATGGCTTAAAAAAGAATATAAACGAAAAGGCCATTACCCACATAAAATCACATGAAGAAATTAAACCTTCTTAAATTCTTTTAGATATAATAATAAAATAAAAAAAAAGTATCTATAAAAATTAAATTAATCAAAATATTTTAAAAATAAGATATTAGAATTCTAGTTAACATTATAAAAGAAAAGTAATGGAAGTTATTGTATTAAACAATTTTTACTTCCACTTATTTACTTTTCCTAGTTTTTTATTGTTAGTTCTGTTGTGGTATTTCTACCTTCTAGGTATGCTTGTCTATCTCCTGATACTACCATTACATCATTAAATGTTTTTGCTTTTGTTACATTTACATCTTTGATGTCTATGATTCCATTTCTTACTGTGTAGAAGATTGTGTTATTTTCTGCATCTCTTATTGTTGCATTATTTACTTTTACACAAACTTTATTTACTCCTACTAGTAGGTTTCCTTTGTAATCTGTTATGTTTCCTGTTATGTTCATGGTTTTTGTTGTGTTGTCTATGATTACTTTTGTAAATTGTATGTTTATTGGTGATTTTTCTACGTGGAATACTGTGGTGTTTCTTGTATCTGGGTAGAAGATATCATTTTGGTAGACTGCTTCTACTGTGTAGTTTCTGGTATTGTTTTTTCCATCGTCACTTGCCATACCTATTGGTACATGGTAGGTGTATTTTGCTGTGTTATTTTCTACTTTTACTTTAACTACTTTTCCACTTGCATCTTTAAGTGTTACTCCATTTAGTTTGAAGATCACATATCCGTCTTCATTTATTGCTGTCATGTTTGTTCCATGTGGTGTTATATCTTTGAGGTGTGCGGTGAATTCTATGTCTACATCTTGTTTTGTTGTGTTTATTGTTGTTACTGTGATTTGTGCGGTTCTTTTTGCTATTTCTGCGGTTGTAATATCAGATGTGTTTGCTTCATAATTGTAGGATCCACTGTATGATGCAGATAAGTTTTTAGCATTTCTTAAGTATAAGTCTGCTGTTAATGTGTAGGTTACTACTCCATCTACTACTTTGAATTTAAGTGGTGCTTCTGTACTATTAAATGATCCATCATTTCTTAGTGTTTTACCATTTAATTTAAATACTAGGTTACCACCATTTACTTTATCACCATAAATATCTGTTACATATGCAGTTAGGGTGAATTGTTCACCAATAACACTTTTAACTGGATTTATTATGATAATTGTAGCTCTTTTTTCTACGTTGAATGTGGTTTTATTTGTGCTTGGATTGTATGATTTGTTTCCATTGTAATTTACAGTTACATTATTTGTTCCTAGAACTTTTGTAGTGTAGTTTACACTGTATTTTCCATTTGCATCTGTTATTACTTTTATTGTTTCATCATCGTTTACTGAAATGGTTATTTCAGCATTTGGTACGATGTCATTATCTTCGTCACGTAATTCTCCTTGTATTTCAACGTTTGAACCTATTTTCACGGTGTTGTTTGTTATCACAGTTATTGTTGTGTCTTTTACTATTTCTATGTATGCTGTTTTGTTTATTGGCTGGTAGCTTTTATCTTCTGAGATGTATTCGAGTATTATGTTGTTCTCGAATGTTAAGCTACTTTTTGGTATTGTTACTGTTACGTTTCCATTGTTTACTGGGAATTGTTCTGTGTAGTATTCACCATTTATGTTTACTTTCACATACCCGGTTCTTACTGTGTCATTGTATACGTTTCTTATGTTTATTGTGTAGTTTAATGTGTATATGTTATCATTTAATGTGATTGTCACATCATCAGGACTGCTTGTTTCAAGATAGTTGCTTATGTAGATGTTATTTGTAGTGTTTTGTGATGAGAAGTCATTAAATAACATGTCTCGTTTAAAGTCGGTGTTATTATAGAAGCTGTTTCCAGTTACATTTATATTTGTACTTGTTTCACTGTATACTACGTAACTGTTTTCATCACTTACTGTATTGTTAAATACGTAGTTTTTATCGAGTATTGTTGATCCATTGTTGTATATTACTGATGTAATTCCATTAGATGATGTTATGTTGTTTGCATTAATTGTAGTGTTACCAGTTAAGGTGTATATTGTAGCACCAGCATCTGCAGTGTTACCTGCTAAGATATTGTTGGTTATTATAACAGTACTGTTATCATTTGCAACTGCTCCACCACGTGTTGCATTATTACATGTTATATTGTTACTAGTTATGTTGGTACTTCCGAATTGACTAGCAATAGCTCCACCATAAATACCAGTGTTGTTTACTAGTTGATTACCCTCAATTACGGTTATACCATTTTCATTAGCAATAGCACCACCATTAGTAGCATTATTACAAGTCATGGTGTTGTTTATGATGTTACCAGAACCAGCCATAATTGCAACACCAGCACCATTATATGCAGTGTTGTTAATCATGGTATTATTAGTTACATTGGTAACTGCTGTTCCATAAACTCTGGTTCCACCAACTGCTCCACCATTGGTAGCATTGTTGTTAATGAAAGTGTTATTAGTAACAACAGTTCTGGAATCTACATTACCAACAGCACCTCCACTTCCAGCAGTGTTATTAGCAAAATAGGAGTTATCCACAATAGATAAACCACCAGAATATGTACCGACAGCACCACCAAAAGCGGATTCTAACTGAACATTACTGTAAGGATCATCTGTTTTACCGGTAGCATTAGCTTTGTTACCAGAGAAAGAACTGTTGAAAATTCTGGTTATAGCTGAACTACTGTATGTTGCAACTGCTCCACCATATGATGATGGTCCACTGACTGTGTTGTTAATAAATGTACAGTTAATTATATCAACAAATCCATCATTGTTAGTAATTGCTCCTCCAAGGTTACCGAATAATGAATTTCCACTTACTGAATTGTTCTCAAATGTACAGTTATTTAGTGTTAGATATGTATTTCTGTTGTAGATTGCACCACCATAAGCATACATTAACATACCCCATCTTGTGTTTTGATATCCTTTACCGTTGGTAAATATGATATTGTTTATGGTTATGTTACATAATGATGAACTAGTTCCTATATTATACCATATAGCAGTGGTACCTTTACCTTCAAAGATAACTGTTCCATTACCAATTACGTTTAATTTGAAATTAGCACATCCTTCATATGATGTGTATATTAATCCAGTAGAATATTTACCTTCTTGAACAATAATGTTTGTATTGTTAAATTGATTTTGATTATATGGGAATTTTGTAAATACTGAATCAAAATCATATGCTGTTTCTGGTGTTAAACCATCATTAGTTGATTTACCATCTACTGCTACATAATATGTTTTTTTATCTTCTGTAGCTGTATCATCATCTTTTTTTATACTTTTAGTATTTGCTGAATAGTCAATTTCCTTATTTTATATTTTATTGCTAGTTGAAACTGTTGTTTCAACATTAATTACTTCACTATCTATAGAACTCACTGAATCGCTACTTATATCACTAGTTGAATTACTAGAAATATCTGTTGCTGATATTGTTGAAAATCCTAATACCATTATGAATATTAGCATTACAAATAAGATACTTTTTGAGTGAGTTTTTGTAATAAGCTCGCCTCCTTATTAATGTAAATAATTAAAAAAATAATTATTTAACAATTTCTTTTGTGTATCTTCTTATTAATAAAGGTTATTATAATTTTTAAAGGAATTTAATTCATGTTATTTGATAATTAGTTTATTTAAAAATAGTTAATGGTAACTTAGAGGTGGTAAATGACATTTATTTGGAGTTATTTTTTTTATTTAATTGTATTGTCTTTTAAATTATGATGAGTATAATGATTATTTTAATATTTGTCTATAGGGCTATTGTAAGAATTATTTTATGAAATTAAAGTATAAATAAATGTTTAATAAATAAATGAATAGTTTTATAAGAGTATTATATGGTTTATTTTAAAAATTAATGAGGAAGAAGATTGTATGAATTTATTGTTCGATAAATTCTTTAAGTTTACCTATGTCTTCTCTTCCTGTTAATCTTTCTCCGTTTTTCCAGTTAATTTCAGGGTATTCTTGGGTTATTTTTGTTTCTACTTCGTTTATTCCTGTTCCACCAGATGTTACAAATATTTTAATTGTTTTATTAGTAAAATTATTATTTTCTAGGAATGTTTTGATGATTGCTGGTGCTGTATACCACCATACTGGAAATCCTAGAATTATGTTGTCATAGTTTGTTATGTCTATGTTGGATGCTATTTCTGGTCTTATGTTGTTGTTTTCTTTTTCTTGTGTTGTTCTGCTGTTTGAGTCATTCCAGTTTAGATCTGCATTTGTATATTCATCTACTGGTTTTATTTCATAGATGTCATCATTGTTTATTTGTGCTAGTTTTTGTGCTATGTTTTTTGTTACTTTATTTGTACTTGCTGAGAAGTATATTATTGCTGTTTTTGTCATATTTTATTTAACTCCATATTTTATATCTATAGATTTTAATTTTAAAATCCATATATATAAGATTATTTTTCAATATATATAAATATATCTTAAGATAAAATACTATTAAAAAAAAATTAAATTTAAACACCTGAAATATAATAAAACTAGAAATAAGAGGGAGTGAAGACATGATAGAAAATAATATTTGTTTATTAACTGATAGTTACAAGGTAACCCACCATTATTTTTATCCAGAAAATACTGAGAAAATATATTCATATATGGAAAGCAGAACTGGGTCTGAATTTAATAAAACAATATTTTATGGCTTACAATATATTATAAAGAAATATCTTGAAGGTCAAGTTGTAACAGAAGAAAAAGTATATGAAGCAAAAAATATTATAGACCAACATATTGGTAAAGATATATTTAATCTAGATGACTGGTTATACATTGCAGATAAACTTGAAGGAAAACTACCAATTGAAATAAAAGCAGTTAGTGAGGGAACACCTGTAGATATTAGTAATGTATTAATGACTGTGGTAAATACTGATAAACGATGTTATTGGCTACCAAACTACTTAGAACCACTACTGTTACAGGTATGGTATCCATCCACAGTAGCAACATTATCTGCAGAAGTACGTAAGATGTTTGATTTCTATCTTAATGTTACCTCATCTAGTAGAGATAACCTTGAATTCATGTTACATGACTTTGGTTATAGAGGTGCAAGTTCCACTGAATCAGCAAGTCTTGCAGGTTCTGCACATCTTCTAAGTTTTTCTGGAACAGATACAATACCAGCACTAAGTATACCAGAAAACTATTATAATTCAAAAGAATTATATGGTTATTCAGTTCAAGCTACAGAACATAGTGTTATGACAGCTCAAGGTATTAAACATGAAATGGATCAAGCAATAAATGTTATAAAACATGCACATGATGGTATTCTTTCAATGGTTATTGATAGTTATAATTATAAGAATTTCCTAGTAAATGCATGTAATAGTGAATATGAACTTAATAGTTATATTAGAGCATTTCTTGAAAGATGTGATACAAATAAAGTAGTATTTCGTCCAGATAGTGGTGAACCTATATCCACTACTATTGATTGTCTAGAAATTATTGGAGAAGGATTTGGTACAACACAAACCAGTAATGGTTATAAAGTATTTGATGCTAATGTAGGTCTATTATGGAGTGATGGTCTTGATTACAAGGTTATACGAGATATCTTATTTAGTATGAAATCCCAAGGATGGGCTGCTGAAAACATAATATTTGGTATGGGTGGTGGATTACATACTAGTGTTAATCGTGATACTCAACGTAATGCATTTAAATCATCAGCTCAACAAAGAAGTGGCGTATGGTATGATATATTTAAAAAACCATTAGATAGTAGTAAGAAATCCAAATCTGGAAGATTTAAATTAATTAGAGAAAATAACATATATAAAACGGTTCCAATAGATTCTGAAGGTATTGATTGTTTACAGACAGTTTTCAGAAATGGAGAACTTTTAGTTGATGATAGCTTTGAAAACATAAGAAGTAGAGCAAGAAGTTATATTAGTCATCCAAAATTAGTATAAATACATTATTTATTTTCCCCCATTTTTATTTTTTTATCTATAAATTCTCTTATTTTAAACAATCTTAGAAATACCTGAAATATAATTATATAATTAATAAAAGTTATACTAATTTCCCCAAATATTTAAACATTATATAATCAATATTCTAATAAAACTATAAATAGTATAACACATATATTATAATTATAAAAATATTAAGAATTAAATTCTTAAAAATTAAGATGTGTGGTGTTAAAGCATGACTATTAAAAAAACATTTCTAAGAAAAATGATATTAAAATACAAATTATAAAAAAAATATTGAATAAAAGACTATTATACAGAAAAAAGTATTATCTTTAATTCATTGATAAATTTAATAGTATTTCTATACTATTTAAATAAAAATTCTTTCTAAAATTATTTTTTTTATTGAAAATAATCATTTTTTACTTCTTTTTAAATACATAATACTTTCATAAATTATTATTAAAATAATTCTTCAATAATTGTTTAAAATATAAAAAAGAGAAATATAGAAGATTATATGGTGATTAGTATAATTAAAATTTCTAGTTTAATTATATAACTAGATTATTCTAATTTGTAGCATACTTCTGTACTCTTATTGTTAGTGCTATGAATGTTAGTATAAACATTACTATTGATAGTATTATTATATATTGTACTCCACTACTTATTACTATTAGTCCAGCAAGGGTTGTTCCAATTGTTACTCCTATATTTCCCATACTGAGAAATACCCCATTTGCAAATTCAGGTGCTTGTGGTGCTGCTGAGACTATCCAGTATTGTGCTATGTCATTTTCTATTCCTGCAAGTAGTCCCCATAGTGCCATGATTATTATGGTCGGTATTGTTTGTTTACATACAATAAAGAGTATTGCTAGTAGTATCATCATGATAAATGGAAATGTTAGTACTGTTTTGTTTGTGTTTTTTGTAAGTAGTTTAGATCCTAGCCAGTTTCCTATGATTGATGCTACTCCGTAGATAAATAGTGTTATTGTTAGTTGTATTCCTATAATATGTGTCATTGATGATAAGAATTCTGATATGTATCCATATGATGCGTATAGTGCTCCGTTTAGTAGTATTACTCCTATTGATGATGCTATGAATATTCCTGTTTTTGCTACTGATACTTGTGAGCCATATGATTGTTTTTGTCCAGGTAGTTGTGGAAAGAGAGTTATTGTTCCTATTAGTGCTATTAAGTTTACTGTTGTAAACCAGAGCATTGCTGCTTGATATCCCATGTAATTTGCAAATAGTGTTGTTATAGGTACTCCTATAATCATTCCTGCACTTACACCCATTATTACTTTGGATACTGCATCTTGTTTTTCTTCTTCTGGTACTATTTCTGCAGCTACTGTTAGTGCTAGTCCACAGTATACTGGATGTACAAATGCGGGTATTATTCTAAATATCAGTGCTAGTGTGAAGTTTTTGGTTAGAGCACTTAGTATTGTGAATATTACAAATATTGTTAGTACGAATGTGAATGTTTTTTTACGTTCAAATTTACTAAATAGTAATGGCATAAATAACGCTGATATTGCTATTATTAGTGCAAACATGCTTACAAATAGTCCTGCTTGTGCTATGTTTATGTTGAAGTATTGTGCTGCTTCTGGTAGTATTCCTACCATTCCCATTTCTGTACTTAGTATTCCGAAGGTTCCTAGTACTAGTATTGCTATTATTTTGTTTGTTTTGTTTTTTTCCATTTTTCATCTCCTTAGTGTAATAATGATATTATTTAATAGTTATCTTATAAAAGTATAGTATTATGTATGTAAAAAGAAGTATATAAAGACATACAAAATAATACAACTCATTAATAAAAAATGTAATAGAATTAAAGAAACCTTTATATAGTATAAAAAACAAAGTATGAAATAGAATTATATTATGCCGTCGTGGCTCAGTAGGTAGAGCGTTCGGCTGTTAACCGATTGGTCACAGGTTCAAGTCCTGTCGACGGCGCTAACAATAAATTCTTTTATTTTTTTAAAAAAACTTTACTAAAAACTAATAATTTAACAATAAGATAATACTATCTTCAAAAAAAAATTAAATTATATGAAAATAAACTATTTACTTTTAGAGATGACTTAATGAATATATATGAAAGACTACTTCGCTATATACTAGGACTATTTATCATAACAGTTGGTATAGCATTTTCATTAAAATCAAACCTAGGATCATCACCCGTTAGTACAATACCCTACACACTAACAGTAGTATGGAGTGTAGAAATAGGACAAGCAACAATATTATTCCAATCAACACTAGTTTTAATACAAATAATACTACTTAGAAGAAAATTCCAACTACGAAACTTAGGACAAATAATTGTCGGAATACTTTTTGGATATTTCACAAGTTTTTCAGTATACATATATCATTTATACCAGAATCTACCACAATAACAATCTCATTAATATATATGATAATAAGCATTGTATTAATAGCACTAGGATTATTTACATACCTACCACCTAATCTAATACCACTACCAGTAGAAGGAGTAACACAAACAATAGCACTAGTAACAAAACAACCATTTCCAAAAATAAAGGTAGGATTTGATACAACAGTAGTAGCACTATCTCTCATAACATGTTTAGTCATGATAAAGTCCCCTGGAAGTGTTGGTGTAGGAACAGTAATATCAGCACTACTAGTAGGAACTGTACTTAAATACATAGTAAAAATATTTGAATACTTCAAAGGATACAATCCACTAGTAATAAAATAGTTATAAAAAAAAATAATAGAAAAAATTTAATCTTCCTCTTCCTCATCTTTTCGAGCACGTTCTTTTTTCTCTTTTTCAAGTTCAGAATCCTTGATTTTATTAAGTAATTCATTAACCTTATTCATAAAGATAAACTCCATAAACATGAAAGTAATATTTTAGATTTTTAAACGTTTAACATACAAATAGGATTGATGAGCAATACTTACACCATACTGTATATCTACCTTACTTGTAATATTATATGAAACAATATCTACACCACCACGACCATTAAATGCATCAACATCACATTTACTTGCAAAGTCAACAACACGTTCATAAGGCATGTCAATAGCAACACGAATATGATCATCTTCTGGATAAATTTTCACAAAATCCATATCTCTTATCTGGTATGATATATATTCATCAGTAATATTTTCAACCATACTAAGAGTAAATTTTTTAATTCTATCCATTTCCTGGATAAGTTCTTCTCTAAGGGGATAATTTTCATCATTTAATATTTCAGTTACACTCTTATCTTGATAAGTCATTATTAATCACTCTTTAATATATTATATGAATTTCATAACATAAAAATATTTTAATCACAACATACAAACCAGTTAAAAATCTATTTTTAATATGATGACACCTATACTAGATGACTAATTTTTATAGAAAAAATGGGCTTGTAAAAAAAGATATAAAAAGTAAAAGACAAATAAAATAACAAAGTGATAAAATGAATATAGAAACAGAAATACTAATAATAGGTGGAGGAATAGCAGGACTATGTGCAGCAAAAGAAGCAACCACCTATCAAGCAAAAGTAATGCTCATTGATAAAAAAGAAAAACTCACCACCCCACAAACAGAATACATAACCAAAAAATCACTAAGACAACTAAACATAAAAGCAAACCCTGACTGGATAATCAAAGAAACCAAGGGATTTACACTAAATGTACCAGATAAAACAAAAATAGTACTAGATGAAGAAAATGTAGCACTACCAGAACCAGCATACATCGTAAATCTAGATAAACTAACAAGAGATCTTCAAAAAAGTGTAGAAAATAATATAACAATAAAACTAGACACCACTGCAACAAAAATATCCAGACAAAAAAATCAAGTACAAGTAACAATAGAAGAAAACGGTACCACAAGTACAATAACAACAGACATACTCATCATAGCAGAGGGAACCGAAAACAACCTATCAAAACAAGTAGAACTTGAATATGACAATACACCAGATAAAACCAAAACACTCATACAATACGAGATAACAAGTAGTGATGTAAAATCATCTGATATGATAGATATGTACTATGGAAGTTACTCCCCTGGTGGTTATGTATGTGTCATGCCAAAAGATGAAAATACACAATACATTACAATGGCCACACAAAACAATAAAACTAACAAGACACAACAACACATGGAAGACTTCATAAAAAATCAATTAAAAATAGATGATTATGAAATAAACAATAAACTAATAAAAGAAATACCAGGAAATGGTGTAAGTAGAGAACGTGTACAAGACAATATTATACTAACAGGAGATGCTGCAGGATTTATAAATCCATTAACCAATATGAAGATAGATGCAGCAATAGGCTCAGGTACATATGCAGGAATAGTAGCATCAAATCTTGTATTTGATGGAGACTACCAAAAGGAATATGTGAATAAATTCACAATGTATACAGATATGCTGATAAATGAGGACTTCACAAGATACAATGAAACAAGAAAATTCCTACAATCACTAACAGACGATGATTTAAATATCATGGCCAGAGAATTACAAGAAAACACAATATATGAATCAGATATAGATAATATTATAAGAGCCATGATAGACTACTGTTCTAAGGCAAGTCTACAACTAAAAACACTATACAGATAACAAGGGAAATGATTTTCATGGAAGAAGTCACCTACACAATATCAGCTCAAAAAGATGAATACTCAGAAAAAATAGTAAAAGTATACACTCTATCAATCGATAAAACAGACATACAACTAATAGACACATATCTAGAACATCCTACAAATACTACATATGATAAAAAAATATTACATGAAATTGAAGAGGCTATAGATCAATTCCATGAAAATAAGTGGAATACTATAAAAGAACACATGCTAAACAAGGCATACACGGACCTATGGATTGGAGCACCACAAGAAAAATATGCACCATTTCTACAATACACTGCACAATTAACACAAGATAATTCTATTATCAAAGACCAGAGTCTTGAAAGTATACTAGAAGATCTTCTAAAAGAGAGTCTAAGTACTGATGATACACTTAAACTAGATATACCTAATTTATCATTAGATGAAGTAATAAATAGTAGTACTGTTGTTGAAATGGACTATGAATTACCATTTAATGATAATAAACGTTTTATAGATGAAATATATCCACAACTACTCGAAACAGAAGACCTTGAAAAACATGATAAAATCCTCTTTGACTATATTGCCCTTGAAAAAAGGGAACATGAAAGAATTATTGAGGAAAATCTTGTAAAGATAAATGAAAAAGAAGGACTTAATCTAACACTTGATGACATACTATTAGATAAATAGGTTGAACTAGTTTACATAAAATAAACTAGTTTATATAAATGAACCTCAATTAGATATAAAATACATTGAACCAGTTTACTATAATTAAACTAGTATAACTATATATCACTAAAATAATAAAAATACTACATAATAAATAAAAGGAATTTTTGAGAAAATGATGCCCACAAGTGTACCCAAAAACATAGACAAATACTTCTACAATAGAAAAAAGGATATAAAACGAATATCACTCCAAATAAACAGTATCTACGAAGATTTATCCAACCAAATACTTATCACAGGAACAAGAGGAGTTGGAAAAACATTTCTACTTAAAAAAATACTAAAAGACCAGCCAGACGACATACTAACAATATACATAGACCTATCAAGAATATACGGAGAAAATCAAGGAAAAATAAGTGAAGAAGAAGTACTAAAAGAACTACTAAGTAGTATAGAAGCAAAGATAAATGAAGATAAAACACAACCCCAAAAAATAGAACAAACAATTAAAAACAAGCTAAATACTCTAAAACTAAAAAATTATGACTTTAAAGATGCAACAACAATACTAAACATACCACTACCCGAAATCAGAGACAACTACCAAGAATTAAGTAAATTTGTAATGGAACTACCTCAAAGTATTGTTGATTCAACAGAAGATATAAAAGGTTTTATTATAGTTATGGATGAATTCCAATTACTAAAAAATTTATCCAATCCTGAGGCATTCTTCTGGTTAATTAGGAGTTTTGTTCAAGAACAATCAAATGTAAGCTATATTTTCACAGGTTCTGTATCTAAAACTGCTGAAGTAATAGAAATGTTAAATGGGCAAACTGGTGCATTTGGTGGACGAATGATTCAAATACATATAGATCCATTTACAAAAGAAGAAACCTTGAATTACATAAATGATAAATCAGATAATATTAGATTTACTAGTGATGGATTTGAACGCTTCTATAAGTGTACCCGTGGAATACCTGCATATATTAATACATTTTGTAATATATTAAATCCTGGAGAAGAATATGATAGTGATATGATTAAGGAAAGCTTCTTGCTTCAAATGGATCAAATTGTGGTTATGTGGTTATATGTGTGGGGTACTCTTAATAAGTCAGAAAAGCATATAGTTAAAATTCTTGTAGATGAAGACAAATTAACATGGAATGAATTACTAGATGCATCAGGTTATTCTAAGGCTACATTAACTAAGTATATTGATTCATTGAATAATAAGGGTATACTTGATTATGGTTTTGATAAAAAGTATACTATAAATGATATTATGTTAAAAACTTGGCTTAGAAATAAGAAGGAAGTTGAGGGACAATACCCATTATAATTAACTAGAAAAAGAGAATATGAATAATTGAAAAATTAATATTATAGTTTATTATATGAATTTATTTATGTATTTTTATTACATCTATGTGTAAAAATAAAACTAATTAATTAATTAACTCAATTTCATTAACTCTTTTAAATTCTTTATCATATGAAACTAAATAAGGAATATCATATATCTTCATAAGTTCTAATCTAGAACAATCTACAAAACTTAATTTATTTTTATAAAAACTATAATAATTTATTACATTATTATTGAAATTATTTTCTTTATATTCATTTAAAATTATACATAATTCAACTAATAAATTATAAGTATCAATTGCTACATTTGTATTAATTATATTACCCACTACAGTAATAACTTCATTTATAATTAAATTAGAAATATAAATTTCATTTTCTTGAAGAATTTTAGTTTTAACTAATTCTTTAGCTTTTTCATGTAAATCATCATTTTCATTAACTAAAGCAATGATAAATGAAGAATCTAAAAAAATTTTATTCATTTATATAACTCCTTTTTAAGCTTTACAGCATTAGTTTTATTCATAGATTTTCCTAATCCGATTAAATTTTCAAATGTGGGTTTTTTATCCTTAATTTTAACTTGAAGTTCACCAGATTCATTTTTACCCCATTCAATATAACTATCTTCAGTTATATTAAATTCTTTTCGAATTTTTTTTTGGAATAGCTGTTTGTCCATTAGAATATATTTTAGTTGTAGCTATTACAATCATACAATTCACCCCAATATAATTTAATAATAATAATATTTATTTATCTGTAATATACATAATTATCTGTTAAAAAATATACTGTCTGTTAAAATAGATTTTAACCATGAATATATATTTCATAATCATATAATTTTTTTATAAAACATACAATTATCGTTTATTAGAACTATATTTATAAACATGTTAAATTATTGTTTTTCATGTAGTTGATGTATATGAATTTGTTTCATTTTTGTATTCTTTAAATGTTTAGCGTTCGATACTTAAAAAAATATGTTTTTTCTTAAATCTTTATATATTAGTTATTCCATATTATTATTTAAGTTTAGATTTTTTAACCTAGATAAAGTTGTTATTTTTTTTTAGAAAGTTTTTTTTAAAATGTTTTTTATGTGTAGGATGTGGATGTTTTTTCAAGTTATGAAAAATTTAGGTATAACTAAACTTATAAGGAGAGATAACTTTGGAGAACACAAGAAAATGACAAACACATTAAGTCAACTACTAAAATATTCAGGAAAAAAGAAATACCTAACAATACTAGGCTGCACATTATCAGGAATATCAGCAATACTCACACTAACACCAATCATATACATATCAACAATTATAACAATACTATTAACACAAACTAATCCACCAACACAAGAACTATACTCTAATGCAATAACAGCACTAATACTCATGATAACTGGAATGATTATATACTTCATAGGATTAATGTGCACACACTACTCAGCATTTGAAAATGAGAAAAACATGAAAGACGCTCTAGTAAAACACGTGCTAAACCTACCACTAGGCTACTTTGACACCCATACAAGTGGATATCTACGAAAAAACATAGAACTAAGCTCATCACAAACAGAAGCACTACTAGCACACCTACTACCAGACGCTATAGGTGCAATAATTACAACAATAACATTCATAGTATTCATATTCTACTTTAACTGGAAACTTGGAATCATATGCATAATACCAATAATAATAAGTCTAATAGCACTAGCACGTATGTTTACAAACAACTCTGCAGAATTCATGACAAAATACCATGAATGCCTAGAAAACATGAACAGTGAATCAATAGAATACCTTAGAGGAATACCAGTAACCAAAACATTTCAACAATCAATATACTCATTTAAAAACTTCTATAACTCAATAACAATGTATGGAACATTCGTAAAAAAATACACATTCAGCATGCAAATACCAATGACAGAATACACTCTTGCAACAAATGGATTTTTCATACTACTAATACCCGTAGCAATAATATTTATGACAAACCCCGTAGATATGACACTAATAGCCAATCTCATATTTTATATAATGCTCACACCAATAACAGGTGTGATGATAATGAGAATAATGACAATATCCGAGGCATATATGCTAGCAAAACAAGCACTAACTAAAATAGATGAAATAACAACACAAAAAACACTACCACAACCAATAAATCCAAAAACAACAGATAAACATAACATAACACTAGATAATGTAACATTCAAGTATAAAGGAAATCATGAAAACACACTAGAAAATATTAACCTAGAAATAAAAGAAAAAGAAACAATAGCATTAGTAGGACCATCAGGTGGAGGAAAAACAACACTAGCACAACTAATACCCCGATTTTATGATACAAGTAACGGTTCAATCAAAATAGGCAATATAAACATAAAAGACTTATCCCAAGAAGACCTAAACAATAAGATAGCATTTGTATTCCAAAACCACCAACTACTACAAGACACAATATACAACAACATAACAATGAACAAAAAAACAAGCAAAGACAAAATAATAGAAATAATAGAAAAAGCCAAATGCACAGAAATAATAGAAAAACTACCCAATGGCCTAGATACAATAATAGAAAAAGACGGATTATATCTATCAGGAGGCGAAAAACAACGAATAATACTAGCACGAGCACTACTTAAAGATGCACCAATAATCATACTAGATGAAGCAACAGCATTCACAGACCCAGAAAACGAAGTAGAAATACAAGAAGCACTAGAAGAAATAACACAAAACAAAACAGTACTAATAATAGCACACAGACTATCCACAATAAGAAATGTTGATCGTATAATAGTAATAGATGAAGGACATATAAAAGAAGAGGGAACACACGAAGAACTACTAGAAAAAGAAGGACTATACAATACAATGTGGCAAGAATACAATAAATCAGTAGAATGGAAAATAAACAACAAAGGTGATATAACATGCTAACCAACTACCTATCAGAGAAATTCCTACTAACAAAAACATCAACTAAAAACCTGATAAAAGGAATACTATGGAGTCTGCTACATGACATGACACTAATAATACCAATGATACTATACATGACACTACTATACCTACTAATACAACAACATATAACACCAACACTACACATATACATCATACCCATAATAGTAGTATCAATACTTATCACATACACATACTACAAACAATACTACTATGTATACAACACAACATATGACTCAAGTATAGAACGAAGAATAACATTAGCCGAAAACATACGACTACTACCACTATCATTCTTTGAAAAAAAAGACCTATCAGATCTTAGTGCAACAATAATGAATGACTGCACAGACCTAGAACACGTATTCTCACATGCAATACCACAACTAAGTGGATCAATAATATTAATAATACTAATAACCATAGGAATGCTCATATACAACCCAATACTAACAATATCACTACTATGGGTAGTACCAGTATCATTTGCAGGACTATACTTGTCTAAGAAAATACAAGAAAAAAATGGGACAAAAGTAGTTAAAGCCTCAAGAAAAGTATCCAATACAATACAAGATGGACTAGACTCTATAAGAGAAATACAATCATATAACTACACACAAACATACTACCAGAAAATAAGAAAAGAAACACAAGAACTAAAAAACACCCACATAAAAACAGAACTAGTAAGTGGAAGCTTTGTAACACTAAGCCAGATGATACTAAAACTAGGTGTAATAACACTACTAATAACTGCAATAAGCCTATACACCAGAAATGAAGTAAACATATACACACTAATAATATTTGTAATTGCTGCAACAAACATATTTTCACCACTAGAAATAGCACTTACCTTCGTAGCAGAAATATTCCTAGCAGACACCAAAATAAGTAGAATGAAAGAAATAGAAGAACAAATAGAACCCATAAAAAAAGAAACATACCACCTAGATAACTATGAAATAAAATTCCACAACGTAAACTTCGCATATGATAACAAACAAGTACTCAAAAACATAACATTCACAGCAAAACAAAACCAGATAACAGCACTCATTGGACCATCAGGAAGTGGAAAATCAACAATAAGTAAACTAGCAGCAAAGCTCCTAAGTCCAACAAGTGGAGTTATAACCCTTGGAAAAACAGATATAAACACTATAAACACCGAGAAAATACTGGAAAACTACAGCATAGTATTCCAGGACGTAATACTATTTAACAACACAATAAAAGAAAACATACGTATTGGTCGAAAAGATGCAAGTGATGAAGAAATATACCAGGCAGCACATGATGCTAACTGCATAGAATTCATAGAAAAACTACCCGAAGGCTATGAAACAAATATTGGAGAAAACGGTGTACTACTCTCAGGAGGTGAAAGACAAAGAATAGCAATAGCCAGAGCACTACTTAAAGATGCACCAATAGTCATACTAGATGAAGCAACAAGTTCACTTGACGTTGAAAATGAAACAAAAATACAAGAAGCATTAAACAAACTCCTAAAAAACAAGACAGTAATCATCATAGCACACCGTATGAGAACAATACAAAATGCAGATAAACTAGTAGTAATAGATAAAGGACAAATCATAGAAGAAGGAAATCCCAGAGAATTATACGCCAAAAATGGACTATTTACACGTATGGTAGATATACAAGCTAAGACAAATACATGGACAATAAAATAAAACAAATTACAACTCCCCCCCCTCTTAATCTATTATTTTTTATAAAAATCCATTAAATACCACTGAAATATACTTTTTATTAGAAAAATATACTCTTAAACTAAATTTTTAAAAATAAACTTAATAATAACAAACATTAATATACTGTAATTATATAATATAATATATTAATATGTACTTTAATAAATATAAAAAAAGATTAAGTTATTAAATAATATATAAAATAATTTAAAATAAGTGAAAAAGAGTATATGTTAATTTTATAAAAAAAATTAGAAGGAAACGATATGAACAAGAATATTAAAAAAGTATTCTTATTAACTACACTCGTATTCCTACTTGTAGGATTATCAGCACTCAGTGCAGCTGAAACAACTGATGATAATACAGTATCAGCAGATACAAGTATTCAAACTACAAGTAACACAGTAGATAATACTGTAAGTACAAATGTAGATAATACTAATACTAAATCCTTAAAGACAAGTAATAGTTACTCAATTGATAGTAGTAATTATGCAACATACTTCAATAGAAGTGGATTTATTGGTGGAATCGATGATGGAGATGTTATAGACATAACAAGTGATATCACACCAGCAAATGGAACAACATGGACTATTGATAAAGCAGTAACCATAAACGGTAATGGTCATACAATTAACCTAAATACTACTTCAGGTAGTTACTATGGTAATGAAACTGGAGCAGCATTTATAATTGTTGATACAGGATCAAATACTAATATAACTGATATTACTTTCTATAATTCACAAATTATATTAAATAATACAAACCATGTTACTATAAGTGATTCTGAAATCACTGTATCTAATCAAAGAGTAGGTCAAGGTATAGGTATATTATCTATCCGTGAAGGTTCAACATTTGTAACAGTTGAAAATTGTGTATTCACCACAACAAACAATGGTGGAAGTAGTACATTAGTACTTGCTGGAGCAAACTACACTAATATAAACAATAACACAATAACTGGAACAGGTACTGTTGGAAATTTAGTATATTTAACAACATACAATATACACAACATATCTACTAATGATATCCATGCAAACTCACACAACAATATTACAAACAATGTAATAACAGGACCATCAGGATCTAGTATATCCAATGGAATAACCATAACTGGTCATGATAACTTAATTGAAAACAACACTATAAGTGGTTCAAGTCAATCAATGACAACACAATGGATGAGTACTACTAATACTGATGTTGGAGATTACAGTGACAGATACTATGGAAACACCTACAATAACAACATTGCAAGTGGATCTGTAACAGTATCACAAAACAGTACAGTAGAAAACAACACCATAAGTGGAAAATTAACATTACAAAAAAATGCAACCGCATCCCACAACACAGCAGGATCAGTAACCTTAAACAACAACACAATTCTCGAAGAAAACATAGTAAACGGTGCAGTAACAGTAAGTTCATCAAATGTATTAATTAATAGAAACAATATTACTGGAATAATTACAGTGACAAATAATAAAAATAACGTAACTGTAACTAATAATATAGGTTCTGGTATATTTGTCCCTGAAACTTCTACAGTCACAGATATTAATAATTCATGGAGTAGTAGTAGTAGTACAGATAATTCTAAATCATTGAAAAGTGATGTGGAAGTTATAGTTATTTCAACTTCAACATTCATGGACCTTTTCTATTCTGATGATGAGGGATATTATTATCTAAACCAGATGTATAGAAATAAAATTATAAAAATTGGCCATTTAACTGAGGAGTATAGAGAGTATTTAAGAGGAGCATCACTCACTTCTTACCTTAGTAATTGTACTATAATAAGTGAAGATCCTATTAGTAATATGGGAATGAAATTACAAGCACAATCTCACTTAGTTAATACAACAATATACTATAGTGAATATAGTCATGTTTACTCTCGATGTTTACTTGTAACAGAAAACAGTACTATAGAAAATTGTACTATTATATTTGAAAATAATTATGGAACTGCTGGTAGAGCAATAGCTTCATTAATTTTATTTGATAGAACAGGTAACAACGTTTATTCAAATTATCCTGCAGGTACAATTATTAACTCTACAATTATTGTTAATATGACTACTAGTAATATTGACTGGAGTAATGGAAAAAGTACACCTGATATGGTACCTATAAACATAAACTTTAGAAACAGTAGTATTATTAATTCAACTATTAATATAACTATCGAAGATACAAAAGAAGGAGATTTATATCCATCCTGTTATGGTATAAGTGTTAAATCAGATAATAACACAATTACAGGTAACAATATTATCATTAACAATGTAGCTGGTAGTGGATGGTTATATGGAGTGTATTTAAATTCATCTAATAATATTGTAAGTAACAATAATTTAACAATTAAAGGTACAAATTACACTAATGCTATTTACTTTGACTCCACAGATTACTCAAATAACATTATAAGTAACAATGTTCTTAATTTAAGTGTTGGAACTGCAGGTTATGGTGAAGGTACCACTAATGAAAATGTTGGATATGGAATAGTATTCACAGATCGTGCATACATGGGTGGAACATACACTGAAGGTACAGGAAATGTTATAAACAACTCAGTAATAAACAATACAATATATGGTACTGGTTACAGTATATATGGTATTGAACAATTTGGTGGAGATTACACTACAATTGCAAACAATACAATACTCTTAAATGCAACCACACCAACAGGTATTGGAGTTATTGGAGTTAAAACAAACATTACTGGAAACACAATCACAGTAAATGGTAAAGATAATAATACTTACTCAACAGCAGATTACATTAAAGGACAAACCACAGGTATATACACATACCGTGGAAATGATAATTCAATAACAGAAAACACAATAACCAGTAAAAACAATGCAGGAATAATCATTCAAGAAAATAAAAATACAATTGCATCATATAACACAGTAAAATCATTAAATAACACATATGCAGCAGAAATACGCGGTGGATCTGAAAATAATGTTACATTCAATACATTAGTTGCAAAAGAATTATTTGGTGATAACTCTGTAAGCGACAGTGGAAGTAATGATGTAGTAATTAATAACTCAGGACTTCCTAAAGTTAACACTACAATCACAATAACTCCTGTAACTGGTCTTATTGGAGATATTGTTAACCTTGAAGCAACTGTTAAAGGTCAAGATGATAGTCTTGTAGATAGTGGTAAATTTGTATTCAAACTTAATGGTAAAACATTACGTGATGAAAATGATAATCCAATCTATGTAAATGTAGTAAATGGTGTAGCAACACTTGAAAACATTACACTTACAAGTGCATGGTCTAAAGAAGGAGCAACACTTACTGCAACATATGGTGGAAATGATAACTATGAAAGCAGTGTAGCTGAACCTGTAACAGTAACTGTTACAAAACGTACCGCAAAACTAGAACTAGAACCAGTGACAGTTAAAGCTGGAGAAACAGCAACATTAACAGTGAAAATAACAGATGATACAACTAATAACACAGTAAACTCAGGAAAAGTAGTATTTAAACTCAATGGTAAAACACTTAAAGATGCAGAAGGAAAAACAATCTATGCAACAGTAGAAAATGGAATAGCAACAGTACAATACACTATCCCAGAAAACTACTCAGCAAAAGAATACACCTTAACTGCAGTATTTGCAGATAGTGCATATGAAAAAGTAGAAAGTACTACAACACTTACTGTTACAAAACGTACAGCAAAACTAGAACTAGAACCAGTGACAGTTAAAGCTGGAGAAACAGCAACATTAACAGTGAAAATAACAGATGATACAACCAATAACACAGTAAACTCAGGAAAAGTAGTATTTAAACTCAATGGTAAAACACTTAAAGATGCAGAAGGAAAAACAATCTATGCAACAGTAGAAAATGGAATAGCAACAGCACAATACACTATCCCAGAAAACTACTCAGCAAAAGAATACACCTTAACTGCAGTATTTGCAGATAAAAGTTATGAAAGAGTAGATACTACTACAACATTAACAGTAACAAAAGAATAAAATTACCCAAAATGGTTTAATATGAATCAAAATCATATAAAACCATGAAAATCACCTCCCTTTTATTATATAGACTTATTTTTGAAAAAGAAATATTATTATATCATGTTTTACATATAATTATCTTAAATAATAAGGAGTTTTTATTATATGAAATTTTATGCAGTAAATGGAAGTCCACGTGGGAAAAATACTAGTGAACTTATAAGTAAAACAATAGATGGACTAAAAGATGAACTCGTAAAAAATGGTGTAGATACTAGTTCTATTGAAATTGAAGAAGTAGATTTATATAAGATTAATTTTAAAGGTTGTATGTCTTGTTTTAGTTGTAAATTGATTGATGGACCATTTTATGGAACATGTCCTATAAATGATGATCTTAAAGAATTACTTGAAGATATATGGAATGCTGATGGTCTAGTAATTGGAAGTCCTATATATTTTGGACATATTACTGGTGAAACGCAAAGTTTTATTGAAAGACTACTTTTCCCAAAAATGGTGTATGGTGGAGAAAATCTACTTAAAAAGAATATACCTACAGGATTAATTATTACTATGAATGTTCAAAAAGAAATGTCTGATGAACTATATGAAAATAGTTTTAAATTATTAGAAAATTATTTAAAAAATATTATTGGTGATGTTTATAGAACTACTGTTTATGATACATACCAATTTGATGATTATTCTAAGTATGAAAACTATCTATTTGATCCTGAAGCTAAGGCAAAACAACATGCTGAAGAATATCCTAAGGATTTAGAAGCTGCCTATGAAATGGGTCAAAAAATAGCAGTACATGTATTGAAACAATGAACTATTTTATTTAGATTATATTTAACCACCAATATTTCCTTTTTTTACTGGAAAATAAACAATTACATATACATGTAATATGTAATATTCTACAATTTTTTTATAATAAAAATTTAGAGTAATTAAAAAGAGTTTCCCTGTTGAGATAATATTTTTAAATTATAATATAGATATAGATGTTTATGGAAAAAAGAATTTTACTATTTTCTGGAATTTTGTACTTTTTGGAGAGATAATTTTTTTTACTTCGTTATAGGTAAGTATACTGTAGTTAATATATGTTATATAATGTATCTGAGAGAAATATGTTAATTGTGATGGGTATATCTTCTTTAATTTCTTTTTCTTCTTTTTTTGGATATATTATCACATTTTATTGTTTTGATGTATGTTTCATGTACTATGTTTTTACTTAGTCCTTGTAGTGTATCTATGTATTCTGCTGCTAATCCTAAAGCACTTACATGATATTTTCTGAGTGTATGTGATCTGAAAAACCTGTATTTTCCTTTGAATCCCCAGTTATTTATTGTCATTGATTTTTTGGAAGGTTACTATTACTAAGGAGTTACTAAAATGAAATAATTTGTCTTCTATTTAGATTTTTTCTTGTTTTTAGATATTTTACTATACATGTGCTTGCTTCATTTGAGCAAAATGTGTAATAGTATTTATCAATTTTAATTCTCTTTAACTATATTGTAGGTATTATATCATTTCTTTCTTCTAATTCATCAAGTGTTTCATTTAATGTTGTTTTTGTATGATATTCTTGTTTTGCTTTAATAAAATCATCCACAGTTAATGATAATGTTTCTGCTTTTGCAGTTCCACTGCTTGAGATAAAAAGAATTAATGCTTTAAATGATAAAGGAACCATTTCAAGAGCTCTTGAGATATGTTCATGATTAGGAAGATCTAAAATAATTTGTTTCATATATTTATCAAATTTAACATCATGTAGAGAGGGTAGTTCTATGTCAAAATGTAAATAAAAAGTTTTTAATTTAGAAAAATAAGTTTTAATAGTGTTTGGTGAAAGACTACTATCTAACATATAATTACGATAATCAAGTAAATGTTTCTTTATTCGCCTATTCTTTAGTAAGATATTATTTTCTTCATCAATGATTGCTTCATCAACCAATTTATCAATAGTCATGTCATGAAAAGAAGTATAATTTTCTATTGATGAACAATAACACTTAGCAGTACCTTGTTTAATATTACGTTCTCTACAAAATTGAATAAAAAGTTTATTATTATACATACTAATAACTATGCATAATAAATAATACAATCTACTCAGTTTAACAAAACATATTTTGAAGAAGATACTTCTTAAAACTTCTAATTGAATTAATTTTTTCTTTCATTAGATTTATTTTTTTATTAATTAAATACAAATCATTTGCAATTGATTTCTGTTCTTCATAATCTATTGGTAAATATAATTCTTTAGATAAAAATATACTATTAGTTATATTCATGGTATGTTTTGCACCAATTTGAACAATAGGATGAAGATAATTGTAACAATTAACTGGAGATTCAAAATAATTTTCCAGAATATAACCTAATTCCACAGTAATAGGTTTAAAAACACCATATAATGGAGATACAATAACATTATTATCAATATGGCTTTGTTTAATAATACCTAACGGAAAATCCCCTGTAGGACTTTTAGTATAAACAATATCACCGATTTTAACTACATTATAATTATCAGTATTATTTGCAGAAAAACTTCTACCTAAGTGTTGCACCTGATTAATTAAACCCTCCGTAACAGAAACTGAATAAACTTCTTCTTGACCCGTACTTTTTAATTTATGTTCTTTTAAAACTTTATTCAATTTAATTAATTTCCATCCATATTTAACTTTAAAATTTCGAGGACTTATATTTAAATTTTGAATATAATGTTTTTTAAAATTAATTAAACATTCATTTTTCTTTTCCATTAAACTGATTTTTTTGTCTATTTGTGATAGGAATTTTGCTATTTTTTCTTGTTCTTCTTTTAAAGGAATTGTTATACGTATTTGTTGTAATTGTTTTTTGCTGATTCCTAATACAGAAATTCCATTAGCTTTTATTTTTATTTCTTTTTTTACGGATTCATTTTGAAATAAATATCCATTAAAGAATGGTGAAACATTGTTTGTTTTATCTCTTAATAATAAAGTATGTAATCCACTTATGATTTTATTAGATTGGATATTAGTTAATTCAATGGCTTTGCCTATATCATCATAATCTTCAGATGCATCAGCTATTATTAAATCACCATCTTTACAGTATTCAAATTTATTTATTTTATTTTCAGGAACACTCTTGTTGATATAAGGTATTTTTTCTTTTTGAACATTTACTATACATGGAAATTTGGTATGTATATCACCATAATGTATATTTTGTACTTTTCCGTTATTTTTGTCTAATTTAGATCTTGAAAAAGAGTTCGTGGAATAGAAATCAAATTTATCTTTAATTAAAATAGTTTCCCATTCTCCTTCAAACTCTGGAAACCGTATTGATGGTTCATGTTTGTTCTGGTTATGAAGTAAAAATGTTATTTATAGTTATTTATCATGTATGTTAACATAATTATATAATTTCAAAGTTATTTTCCTGTTTTTGAATTCGGTGGTTTTAATAATGTATTTTTTTTGTATGGTATTTTTGTATGATGTGTGTGTAATTTGTAATTTTCTTGTGATTAATTTTTGAAATAAGTAATTATTGTACTTGTATTTTATATATTATTTGAGGATTGATTTTTATTTCAATTCTTATACAATAATTAGGATAATTAGAAAAGGGTATGTAACTGTATTGCTTATTTTTTTATTTCTAATTATGGTATTATTTAGTTAAAGTAATTAATATATGAGAGAATTTTATGAATAATAAAATATATTCTGTGTTCTTATTTATTTTACTTGTATTGATTTGTGGATTGAATAGTGTATCTGCAGAAGATGCAAATACTACTGGTATTATAAGTGTTGATACATTAGATGAGGGTTCACATAAAATCGTAAATTCGGATATGGGTAAAATAATGCAGAATACTTCATTTAAGGAAAAACAGGTAAATAGGACTTTGAAAACTGATAATGTAGTTGTTAATTCGTATGATGAATTAGTAAATGAAATAAATAATGGATCAAGTGATACAATAGAATTGGTACAGGGCATATACAATGGAAGTAATAATATTAATATTGATAGGAATTTAACAATAAATGGGCAGGATGCAGTACTTACTGGAAATGGGACTATAACAATAGCTTCAACAGTTATTATGGGAAATTTAACATTTAATCAGACTGGAATAATTGTAGAATCTACTGGGAATCTTACATTAGTTAACACGACACACAGTAATAATGTGGGATATGCTGGTGCAGTATATAATCTGGGGTATCTTGCTGTAAATAATAGTGTATTTAATGAAAATAATGCATCAAGGGGTGGTGCAATAAATAATAGGGGTGCTATGGCTATTATAGAGAATAGTATGTTTACTAATAACACGGCAGTTTATGGTGGTGGTGGTGCAATAGACAACTACTTGGGATATATTAGTATAAATAATAATACTATTTCTAATAGTGTAGCAACTTATGGTGGTGCAATATATAATCTGGGAAATGCTAGTATAAGTAATAATATAATTACTAATTGTACTGGAATATCTGGTGGTGGTGCAATTTATAACTATGAAAATGCTAATGTTAGTGTATTTAATAATATTATTGCTAATAATAGTGCAAGTAGTGGTGGAGGAATATGCAGTTATAGTAGGACTAGTAATTTTATAATTAATAATATATTTATTAATAACACAGTATCTCGTCGTGGTGGTGCAATAGACAATGATGGGTTGGTTAGTATTATAAGTGGTAATACCTTCATTAATAATAATGGATCTAATGGTGGTGCAATAAATAATGAGTATGGTGCTAGGGATACTAGTATAATTAATAATACCTTCATTAATAATAATGGAGGTTATGGTGGTGCAATAAATAATGAGTATGGTGCTAGGGATACTAGTATAATTAATAATACCTTCATTAATAATAATGGATCTAATGGTGGTGCAATAAATAATGATTATAGGGCTGATAATACTAGTGTAATTAATAATACTTTCATTAATAACACAGCATATAATAATGGTGGAGTAATACAGAATGATGGAACTATTATAGTTAATAATAATATACTAAATAGCAATTATATGAGTAATATGTCAAATGGTTTTGTAATAAATAATAATGGTAATATATCTATTACTAATAATTTATTTATAAATAACACTGATAATACGAGGGATATGTTATTAAATAATCCAACTACTAATAATACAGTATTTATTAATAATAACACCTATATTGATAATTTACTGGAGTCTACATTGATAACTAATCAAACATACACAATATACAGTAACAATAGAAATATAACTGTAAATATGGCTTTAAGAGATGTGTATAATGATACAATACGAAATGGAACAATAACAGCATATTCTAATGGAAACCGTATAGGTATGGGTAATGTAGTGAATGGAACAGCAAATATAACACTAAACTTACAAAATACTGGAAATGTAACTCTAGTATACACAACATTAAACAAAAACTATCAAAATACCACAATAATAATACCAGTAACTGTAATAAAAATAAATAGTACAATTACAACCAATGTAATTAACAATACTGCTGGTAATGTAACAGTAACAGTCTTAGTAACTGACACTGAAACAGGTACTCCTATTAACAGAGGAACTGTAATTATATATGATGAAAATGGTACTACTATTGGTAAGGAATCTATATTTGATAACAATACTCCAATTATAACTACTATTACTGAAATTGGTGAGTACCTCATCAATGTAACCTATGAAGATAATTTAGATTATTATAGTAGCACTACACTAATTAACATAAATGTAACAGGACGTGAAAGCACAATAAGTACAACAGTAACCAATAACACAGCAGGAAATGTCACCCTAAATATAAATGTAGTAGATACAACAACACAAAACACCATAACAGAAGGTAACATAGTAATAAGAGATGCAAATGGAAATATCCTATACAACAATAATCTAAATGAAAGTAGCAATGTATACCTAAAAGACATAACAACAATTGGCGAATACCCAATAGATGTAATATTTGAAGGAAATACAAACCATAATTCAAGTAACACAAATACAAGTATAACAGTAACAGGAAGAGATGTAACCATAGACTTCAATATACAAAATAATATAATAGGAAATACCACAGTAAACATAACATTAACTGACACAACAACAGGCCAAACAATACCATATGCCCAAATAATAATAACATTACCAAATGGAACATCAATTAATAGAACAACAAATGAAAATGGTACAGTAATTACAAGACTACCAATTCCACTTGGAAATAACAATATAACCATAACATACAATGGTAATAATATATACAATGCAACAAAAACAACAGAAAATATACTTGTAAATAAAGTAAGTACAATAATAGTAGTAAATCCAGTAACTGGAGTTATTGGAGAAAAAATCATATTAACAGCACATGTAACAGATATTAAAGGTAATCCGTTAACTGGTGGTAATCTTGTATTTAAATTAAATGGTAAAACACTAAGAATTGATGGATCATTTAACAGTACACAAGCACCACTAAAATTCAGTGTAGTAAATGGATCTGTAACATATACACTAAATGCTGATTTATACCTACGTAATGCTAAAAACTTATCAGCATCATACAGTGGAACTAGCAAGTATTCAGAAAACGTATCAGATATAACAATAGCACAAATTGCAAAAAGAAATGCAAATATCACAGTAACAACAGTAAACACCACAAAACAAGACACAAACATAACATTCACAGCAATACTAACGGATACTACAAGAAATAGACAAAATACTACAGCTATAAATGAGAATGGATATGTTCTATTTAAACTCAATGGTGTTTCACTAAAAGATAATAAGGGTAAAATAATCAGAGTAAAAGTAGAAAATAACACAGCACAATACACATACCACGTACCTGCTGGAATGACTAGTACTGATGAATCAGGAAAACTTAAAGATTATATTGTAGAAGCAGTCTACCAAAATGATATATTCTACCCAGATACTAGAAATACCACAATATTCAATGTAGAAAAATCAGACATAACAGTAAATATAAACAATGTACTAATAAATAACTCTACAAAAAGAATAACATCAATCACAGGAAATATCACAGACTATCATGGAAATCTACTTATCGGAAACAACAGAATTTGTGTAAAAGTAAATGGAAAAACACTCAAGGATAACAATAACAATACACTATATTTCACAGTAACAAATGGAATCATAAACATTAGAGGCATAACTACAAACATTAAATCATTTAATAATATAACTATTGTTACTGGTGAAACTAAATCATACAAAGCTGGACAAAACACAACTACAAAAATAACAATAGTGTAAAAATAGGGGGAAATACTCATTTTTCTCTTCCTTTTTTATATTACTTATGAAAATCATCAAAATCCAATTATTTAGATAGTAATCTTTCATAAGAAACTAAAAAAAACTTATTTTTTTTTCTATTGATTAAAACTATATTTTTTTTGAATTTAAAGAGTAGAATAAACTCTTAATTAAATAATCATATCTTTGTTATTTCATCTAAGTTTACATTCAAAATAAAATTTGGAAATTCAAAGAAAAATGATTTAATAATAATCATGGATTAATATAATTAATTTGAAAATAAGTATTTCAACAAAGTATTTTTTTTTGCATATAGAATTTTCATATAATCTGCATATAATTTGTAAATTTCATGTGATTAATTTTTGAAATAACTAGTTATTGTACCTGTAATTTATATATTATTTAAGGATTGATTTCTATTTCAATTCTTATACAATGATTAAGATAAATTGAAGAGAATATGTTAATATTTTGCTTATTTTTTTTCTATTTATTCTTGATGATAGTATTATTTTTAAAGTAATTAATATATGAGAGAATTTCATGAATAAAAAAACATATTCTGTGTTCTTATTTATTTTACTTGTATTGATATATGGATTAAATAGTGTATCTGCAGAAGATACAAATAATACTAGTATCTTAAGCACTGATACATTAGATGAAAGTCCACAAAAAATCATAAATTCAGATAATGCTGGTAAAATAATACAGAACAGTACATTTAAAGAAGAAAAGGTAAATAAAACTTTGAAAACAGATACAGTAACTGTAAACTCGTATGATGAACTAGTAACTCAGATAAATAATGGAACAAGTGATACAATAGAATTAGCACAAGGCACATACAATGGAAGCAATAGAATTATTATAAATAGGAATTTAACAATAAATGGACAAAATTCAATACTTACCGGAAATGGAACTATAATAATAACTTCAACAGTTACAATAGGAAATCTAACATTAAATCAGACAAGAATAACCGTAACATCCGATGGGAATCTTACACTAATTAACACAACACACACTAATAATATGGGATTTGTTGATGGAGCAATATACAACAGTGGATATCTTACTATAAATAATAGTGTATTTAATAGAAATAATGCAACATATGGTGGTGCAATAAATAACCATGGATATCTTACAGTGGATAATAGTATATTCAAAGAGAATCATGCATTAATTGGTGGTGCACTATACAATAGTAGAACCAGTATACTTAGTAACAGTAGTTTTATAAGTAATTATGCACCATCTAACATATACAACAGTGTTGGTGGTGCAATAAGTAATGATGGACGTCTTGATGTGATTAATTGTTCTTTTACAGGCAACACAGCACTTGATGGTGGTGTAATAGAAACTGCTCATGGTACTACTTTTATGAGTAACAATATTTTCACTAATAATACTGCAGAAATTACAGGTAGTGTAATCTACAATCATTTTGGTGGAATTAGTATAATGAGTAACAATACTTTCACTAACAATACAGCACTTGATGGTGGTGTAATTTATAATGAGAATGGAACTAGTATAATTAGTAATAATACGTTCACTAGTAATACTGTAAATAGTTATGGTGTTATATATAATAGAGGAAATATTACAATTAATAACAATACCTTCACTAATTGTACTGCAAATAATGAGGGTGGTATACTTTATAATGGTTATGGAACTAGTATAGTTAGTAATAATATGTTCACGGGTAGTACTGCAAACAGGGGTAGTGTAGTCTACAATAAGGATTATGGAACTAGTATGATTAGTAATAACACGTTTATAAATAGTACTGCAAGTAATGGTGGTGTAATCTACAATAAAGGTAATATTATAATTAATAACAATACCTTCACTAATTGTGCTGCAAATAATGAGGGTGGTATACTTTATAATGATTATGGAACTAGTATAATTGGTAATAATACGTTCACAGGTAGTACTGCAAAGAGTGGTGGTGTAATCTACAATGGTTATGGAACAAGCATAGTTAGTAATAATATGTTCACGGATAGTACTGCAGGTAATGGTGGAGTAATTTATAATAATGAGAATATTACAATTAATAACAATACCTTCATTAATAGTATTGCAAATAATGAGGGTGGTGTACTTTATAATCATGGAAATATGGTGGTTGGTAATAATAGTTTCAAAGATAACTATGCAACATTATATGGTGGTGTAATCTACAATGGTTATGGAACAAGTATTGTTAGTAATAATACGTTCACGGGTAATACTGCAAAGAGTGGTGGTGTAATATTTAGCAATTATTGGTCTATTGATATATGTAACAATATTTTCAAAGATAACTCTGCCACAGAACTTGCAGGTGTAATATATAATCGTGGAAATAGTACAGTCCGTGATAATATTTTTATTAGTAATAATGCAACTCGAAATGGTGGTGTAATCTACAATGATGAGAATATTACAGTTTATAATAATATTTTCACTGATAACCATGTAAATGGTGATGGTGGTGTTATACACAATAGTAATAGGATTACGGTTAGTAATAATACTTTTAAAGATAACTATGCAACACAATATGGTGGTGTAATCTACAATGATGGTAGGATTAATAATGTAATTAACAATACAATTACTAACAACAATGCTATTAATGGTGGAGCAATCTATACTAATGGTGGAACTAATACTATAAGTAATAATATAATTATTAACAACACGGCAAGTAAAAGTGGAGGAGCAATCTATACTAATGGTGGAACTAATATTATAAGTAACAATACAATTACTAATAACACTGTAGGATCAAATGGTGGAGTAATATGTGCTAGTAGTGGTAGTAATACTATAAGTAACAATACCATCACTAATAATACAGCAGGTAATGGTGGAGTAATATATACTAGTTGTAGAAACAATACTATAAGTAATAATACAATCACTAACAACACGGCAAGTAATGGTGGAGTAATATATAACTACTATGGACAAATTATAGTTAATGACAATATTTTTAAGAATAACTATGCAACACAAGATGGTGGAGCAATCTACAATAATGGTGGAACTAATAGAATTGATAATAACATTTTCACAAAGAATACTGCAAGTAATAATGGAGTAATATATAATAATGGAACTATTATAGTTAATAATAATACACTAAATAGCAATCAGGTGAAAACAGGTTTCGTACTATATAATAATGGTAACATATCTATTACTAATAATTTATTTATAAACAATACTGATAACACAAGAGATATGTTATTAAATAATTCAGATACTAATAAAACAAAGACATTAGTTATTAATAATAACACATACATCGATAATTTACTAGAAGATTCCCTGATAACTAATCAAACATACACATTATCTGGCAATAATAGAAATATAACTGTAAATATCGCTTTAAGAGATGTGTATAATGATACAATACGAAATGGAACAATAACAGCATATTCTGATGAAAAAAGTATTGGTGTGGGTAATGTAGTGAATGGAACAGCAAATATAACACTAAATTTACAAAATACACGAAATATAACTATAGTATACACAACACTAAACAAAAACTACCAAAATACCACAACAACAATACTAGTAAATGTATATAAAAATAATACTCGTGTCCTAGTAGACCCAGTATTTGGAGTTATTGGAGAAAATATCACATTAACAGCACATGTAACAGATATTAATGATAACCCGTTAACTGGTGGTAATCTTGTATTTAAATTAAATGGTAAAACACTAAGAATTGACGGATCATTTAACAGTACACAAGCACCACTAAAATTCAGTGTAGTAAATGGACTTGTAACATATACACTAAATGCTGATTTATACCTACGTAATGCTAAAAACTTATCAGCATCATACAGTGGAACTAATATGTATGCAGAAAATGTATCAGATACAACAATAGCACAAATTGCAAAAAGAAATGCAAATATCACAGTAACAACAGTAAACACCACAAAACAAGACACAAATATAACATTCACAGCAGTAGTAACAGATACTACAAGAAATAAACAAAATACTACAGCTATAAATGAGAATGGATATGTCCTATTTAAACTCAATGGTGTTTCACTAAAAGATAATAATGGTAAAGTAATCAGAGTAAAAGTAGAAAATAACACAGCACAATACACATACCACGTACCTGCTGGAATGACTAGTACTGATAGCTCAGGAAATCTTAGAAATTATATTGTAGAGGCAGTCTACCAAAATGATATATTCTATCCGGACTCCAGAAATACTACAATATTCAATGTGGAAAAATCAGATATAACCGTAAATATAAACAATGTACTAATAAATAACTCTACAAAAGTAATAACATCAATCACAGGAAATATCACAGACTACCATGGAAATCTACTTATAGGAAACAACAAAGTTTGTGTAAAAGTAAATGGAAAAACACTCAAGGATAACAATAACAATACATTATATTTCACAGTAACAAATGGAATAATCAATCTCACAAACATAAATACAAATATAAAATCATTTAATAATATAACTATTGTTACTGGTGAAACTAAATCATACAAAGCTGGACAAAATACAACTACAAGACTAACAATAGTTTAAAAATAGGGGGAAATACTCATTTTTCTCTTTCTTTTTTATATTTATTCATGACTATTATTAAAACCCTTATTGGATAGTAATCTTTCATAAGAAACTAAAAAACTTATTTTTTCTAAAATAAACTATTTTTATAGTATTTTTTTTATCAATACATTTTATATTTTTCATTTCTTTATTAACGAACTCGTTAAATATATAGTTTTAATAGGGTGTTGATAATTATTTAATTAATGTTATTTTTTTTTATTAAAATAGGTGGTTTGTTTGGAGAATTGTTGTGTTCTCCTTTATAGGTGTGGGTGGTTATTTTTATGATATCGTGTTTTTTTTGGAGTTTTTTGTTTTTTTATAGGATTTGGTGGTGAGTTTTTTTGTCAGTTTTTTTATAGGATCTTAATTTTTTTTGGTGATAAATTAAGTTCTTGTTAGTTTTTTTTTATAGGATTTTTTTGTATAGTTAACATTTTTCAATGTTTTTTTTGGGTGATTTTCTCGTTTTTTGCTTTTAGGATGAGATTTTTTCGTGTTTTCTGGTGGTTAGCTGAAAATAGTTTTTTTTATATTGCTTCTTTTTTTTGTCTATTTTCTTTTACTTTTTTTGTTAGTTTGATTTTTGCACTTTTATTTTGTTTCTTTTCTTTTTGTGCTTTTTATAGGTGTTTTTTTATATATGGGTTGTTAATTAACATTGTTAATTTTTAGTAGCCACATATTCATGTCACCTAATAATAGATTATACTTCATAGTATTTAAAGGTTGTGTAAAAATAGTATAAGTTTACTTGAATATTTTAAAGTTTAATTTAATAAATGTTTAAATAAAAAAAGAAAGTGTTTTTTAATTTTAAAAACACTGGATTTATTCTTCTGCTAATTCAATATCTTCAGCTTTTACGGTTTTACGACCAGCATGTTTTGCATATTGAACTGCATCTGCTGCAATGTCTGTTCCTATGTCTTCTAGGATTTTTGCGAGTGCTTCTTTAGCATCTTCACTTACTCTTGCTGCTCCTGCGTCTTTGATTATTCTTCCAATTGGTGCTAATGGTAATTCTGCCATAAATATCTATCTCCTTAATTTTTTTCTAATTAAAATATTATTGTTTAAAGTATATAAAGTTATAGCTTAATTAGCTATAATAATCATATTATTTTCTATTTTTTCTTAGAATTATTTT